>NZ_JANPLK010000014.1 GCF_031426495.1 Gemmatimonas sp.
GCGAGATCGAGATCCGATCCCGGCAGGTAGCCGTGGCGCTCGAGCCACCGCATGGCCTCAACGCTGAGACCATGGTGCACAACGCAGCCATTGAACGCGGTAAGGAGGCCGCTGCCGCGACCGACGTGCATCACGATCATGCGACGCACATCGGATTCCGACATCGATGTGGCGATCAGCCACTCCGACTGTGTAGCGCGGGCAACATCGCCCATGCCACGAATTGCGCTGGAGATACGGCGGTAGTGCTGGCGGGTTGCCCCGCAGAGATCGTAGCTGAGCTGGAAATGTGTCATGCGGTGTACCTATTACCGAGTGAACGCCCGTGCCGGGGCGGTCCTACCGCGCATGCTCGGAGGCATGCGCGGACTAGCGAATCGCTACTCGGCGACCTAACCTTAGGCCGCTACTCCCTCCATGGTGGTGGCACGCCGCGCCAACGGCGTATCGGTGACCTGCTGCCCCCCTGAGCCAATCATTCGCTCAGGGGGGCCGCTTGCTTACGGGTATTTCTATTTCCTCGTGCTGCGCTGTCGATTTGTGACAGCAAGCAATCTATGTCGAAAATCTGCCGACAACACGGGATTGCACGTCTGAGCTAAATCGTTGTAGCCGCGTAGTTTACCGTAGGCCGGGTCACGCCATGGGCGGTGGCGCTGCGCGTGAGCTCTTCTGACACCCGTTGTGGTGCGCCGCCGCACGCCCGTACCGCCTCCAGTTCACCCTGACTGGAGGCGGTTTCGTGTCTTTGCCCAAGTGGCTGTGGAGAATCGTGAAGGATCTCTTGTTGGCCGTCTGGTACATGTTCTGGCTCCCTTTCGCCGTCATCATTGCCGTCTTGGCGATGTTCTGCGAATGACGGGCGAAGCCACCCTTCGGCGGCCGGCCAGGGTGGTATCGTACAGCTCGCGCCAGAACCTCCCCGACCGCCCCCCCCGCCCAGCCGGCCGGAATGCGCCTGTCGGCAGGCTCGGCCCGGTGATCGGCCTCAACCGAAAAACGTCGTCGCCTTGGATCGAAACCAGTGATCGGTTTGCGCCGGGACGCGTTGTCGATTTGGGTGAACTACGCTTTCGGTTCGTGGCGGCCAGGAGGCGAACCTCGCCGCTGAACCGCGGATGCGAAAGGAGGACTGCGAGTAGGGTTCGCCGCCCCCGTCGTCGGCGGCCCAGCTGCCGTTCCGCCCAGCGCGCGAGCGGGGCCTTGCCGAAACCCGTTGATACTTTCGAGAATGGTGGGAAGAGAACCCCCATTCCCTCCCCTTCATGCAGAGGATTCAACTCGCAGGCGGTACTGAATACGCACTGGTCGACGACGCCGACTACCCACTGGTCGCACGCTACTCGTGGCACCGCTCTGGTCGATATGCAAGCGCACGCGTCAATGGCAGGAAGATGAAGCTCCACGTGCTGCTCTTGGGCAAGTGCGAAGCGCGCGTGATCGACCACAAGAATGGTGACGGGCTCGATTGCCAACGCGAGAACTTGCACCACGTAACACGCGAGCAGAACGCTGCAAATAGTCGGCACCGGCAGAGCGCCCAACCTTTCCGCGGTGCGCGCTATATGCCGAGTTCCTCAGCGTGCGAAGTGCGGATTGGCGGCAGTGCCCGACTGCGCTTTGGCCCGTTCGACAATCTGCTTCTTGCGGCCATGATCCGCGACCTCATCTCGCTTGACGTGTACGAGGGAACGGTCACGCTGAATTTCCCGGAGCTGCGTACGCTGTACGACGAACTCGCACGACGCTTTCCGCAGTTCACGAGGTGCTACCAATTGCCAGTGGAATAAAGAGGTATTGCTAAACACGGTTCTCTCGTTCCTGATCTTTGTCGAGTTCGGTAACGCCGGCGATAGTCTGATTCATGTCGAAGCGAAGGCGCATATCGGCGAGCTCGCGTCAAGTTGAACGGCGGCAGCCGAAGCTTCGCGCAACAAGAGCATCGCGTCGCTTGTGGCGACGAAAGTTGCGCTTGGTGTTCGCGAAGATGCCGATTGGCGGCGGGGCTATTATCAATTCGCGAACAGGTTCGCACACCTGAACGTTTTAAGAGCGCGTCGCGCTAACGCCGCTCTTGTTCTGTTGCAGTTGACCGGTAACACGGGCACGCCGACCGCATCCAGCGCGACCGCGTATAGTGATGCGCTCAGTGTCGCTTACACCCCGCTGGGCTTCCAATTTCACGTGCATGCTCTCGGGGTGGCGCGCGTCCGCGCTGATGTCGCGGAACTGTAGTAGCTGACCCTCGCGAGGCCACTTCTTCTCGCCCATCGGAGCTAACAAGGTGGAGTCGGCGGTGGGGTCACGCCAATGAGGCCTACACTCTGGGTATGAGCCCTTCCGACGACGCAGGCATCGCTTTCTGCGCAGTGATGGCGGCGCATGCCACTTCTAAGATTGGTCCGACTTGCACTGCGCGTGCTTCATGGGCAATTCCTAGATATCGGGCACCACTTGTGCTCAGTCGAATCGGCGCTCGCGCAGGAGCTATAACGGTGAGCACCCAGCGAGAGTGACCGATGTTGAGTCGATCACGTGCGATAGGAATTCGCCCCGAAGCACTTCTACCCGACGATTGTCCGTGTCGGTGATTCAAATGCGCCCTCAAAAAAGGTCGTTGTGGTGCGGCGTTTCGCACCCGTAGCGTCTTCTGTCACCCGAGACGGAGGCGACTTTGGTTTTGAGATGGCTGTGGGCTGCTGTGACGTTCGTAATCAAGGCGATGCTATTCATGACGTTTTTCTCGTACTGCTTCTGGTATGGGCGTTCCTGTTCTTGTCTGGGTGAATCGCCACTACAGCTCGGACAGAACGGGCAGTATCAGCGGCGCGATCATGAACGCGACAACCCACAGCGATCTGGCGATTCCGTGGAGGACCGTATAGACGTCGCCTACTTGGTGCCACAGCATGGCCCAATAGAGCCGGGTGCGTACCGCGGCGAGGTGCACTCGGTGACCCTCAAAGCCGAGCCGCTCTGACGCCTTCTCGAAATCATCTTACGTGTTGCCGGACAAGGCGAGGGTCATTGCAGCGTCCCGGCTTCTGCGAAGTTCGCGGTCCGTTTCGTACCGCCTTTTCACTTTCGACTTCGCCACCGCAGCTCTCCCAGAAAAGTCTTCCTGTTTGTTGTACAGACGCGAGCTCTGGACGGAGAATGGGGAGCGGGCCACCCGCGGCGGTATCCTGGCGCTATGACCCTGCTATTCGCGAGGATGGCGCGCGAGGCGCGGCCGGAGGCTACGCGCTGCTCTACCAGCTGGATTGCCTGGAGGGTGGTGGATTCGTTGCCGGCTACTGTGACCTCGACGTACCTGCGATGCCTATTCGAGGGCGGTCAGACTCTGTCTCAACCTCGCGATGTCACACTTCTCTCCCTTCCCTTCTCCATCATGAGCAACTCTGCACCGCAGGACACCCGCGCGTTGTTCGCGCAGCTCGCCGCCCCGTTCGCGGCCGACGAATTGGACTGGCGCATTGGCCGCTCCGGTATCAAGAACGGCAACCCGTGGGCGCAGATCCTGGTTTATATCGATGCCCGCGCGGCGCGGAAGCGCCTCAACGATGTGCTCGGGCAACAGAACTGGCGCATCGAGTACAACTCGGGGCCCGGGAACGGCGTGCTCGCGCGGCTCTCGATCCGCGTCGGCGATGAGTGGATCGCCAAAGAGGACGGGGCCGACACGACCGACATCGAGGCCACGAAGGGCGGGCTCTCCGGCGCGTTCAAGCGCGCGGCGGCCGTCTGGGGTATCGGTGAGTACTTGTACGATGTCGGCAATAGCTGGGCCGACTTCACGCCGAACGGCGCGAACAGCGTTAAGATCGAGGGCACGTACTATAAGTGGTCGCCGCCGCAGCTCAACGCGCAATTCATCCCCGCCGGCAACAGGCCCGCGCCTAAAGCGGCGCCGTCCCGCCCGGAGATCGTGCGCGATGAGGAGCCGGCACCCGAGACGCGGCGGTCATCGCAGCCGGACCCGGATCTCCCGCGTGGTGTCGCGTCGGCCCGCTCCGGATACGACAACGCGGCGGCCGCCAAAGGCATGACCGCCGACAAAGCCCGGACCATGAAGGTGCCGTTCGGGAAGATGAAGGGCGAGATCCTGGGCGACGTGATCGCCACGCGGCGCGATGATGTGAAGAGCGGTCGCGACTGGGCAGCGACCAACAACAAGTTCGTCGACTACGTGGCAGCGGTGGATGCGCTCCTAGCCGCGTGATCGCAGGGGCCTGGCCCCTGCACCCCGCTCACGGGAGGACCCGACCCCGGTTGCGTGCTCGCGCGGCCGGGGTCAGTCTTTCCTCCTATGCCCCACACGCCTGAACCTGAAGATCTCCTGAAGACCAAAGGCCCGCGCGGCTTCACGGTCACCCCTGTGGTGCGCGAGGACCGGAAGCGGCGCGTGTATTTTCAGTGGCCGCGCAAGGGTGCCAGCGGTGGCTGGGTGAAGCTCGCCTCCGACCTCGACTGGCCGGAGGGCCCGCGCCGGCAGCAGTCCGTCGCCGAGGAAGCGAACACCCGGGCCCAACGACTATCCGACGCCAGGCGCCTGAGACAGCCGGACAGCGTCCTCGAGCGCCTCGCCATGGGCGAGCTGCCCGGGGAAGAGGTGAAGCCCCAGTCGACCACGACGACCGTCACGATCCGGGAGATCATGGCGGCGGCCATCGGCCCGTCTCCGCGCGGGATCGCGCCCAAGGGCGAGGGGTCCTGGTTGGCGCGCACCGCGTTCTGGAAAGAAAACCCGCCCCCCCGTACGGGGCGCTTCGACACGTGGACCCAGCAGGCCCGCCAGGCCCGCCGCGAGGCTGACCGGATCGAGGATATGCTGGGCCCCGACACGGACTTCCTCGCGCTCACGGCGAACGACTTCCGCGCGCTGTGGAAGACGGGGGTAGCGGACAACGCTGTGAAAAGAATCGACGTGGCACTGCAAGTGAGCGGGTGGGCGGCGACGAAGTACGCGGCGCGCGGATACCGCGCGGTCGAGATGCCGAAGAAATGGAAGGGCGGCGTCGCCGTCGCGACGAAGCCGGCGGCGCTCAAGGGTGTTGCGAAAGCCAAGCGCTTCACGTGGAGGGAGGCCGGCCACCTGTGGCGGTGCATCTATGATCGCGCCAATGACCTGCACCCCTCCCTCCGACTTGCGCTGATGATCGGCGGGGAGGTGCGGCTTGGACAGATGGTGCGGTCGACCGTGCACCACGTGCAAGAGGTGAACGGGATGTACTATGTGCAGCCGCCGGGGTCTGGGAACAAGCTGACCTGCCTGACGCAGGTGCCTATCGCCGCGCATGAGGAGTTCGAAGCGGCCCTGCATGCGGCGCAGCAGCGGACCGGTGACCCTCGACTGTTTCCGCAGTCACGACACCCAGCGGGCGACGAATTCCGGCGACTCGAGCAGATCGCAGGGGTCCCGCACCGCGCGCCGTACGGGCTGCGCCACGCCATGATTGACGTGGCCCCGTTCGCGATGGCCGAGCTGCTCCAAGCGGGCGACGATCCGCTCGAGGTGAGCGATCCCGTGGTCCTGCATATCATCTCGCACCATCGGACCGACACCGTGAAGGACGGGGTGTACCGGGATACCCCGGTGGGCCAGGAGTTCGTCCTGGAGCCGGATAGCCCGATGCTCGCCCTGCTGACCGCGGCGGCCCGGGTGCGCGACCACGCGCGGCGGGTGTGCCTGATGAAGGCGGGCTACGGCGAGCCGCCGGTCGGGATCATGCGCACCGGCAGGATGCGGACGGAGGATTTCCCAGATGAATCGCGCGAACTGACCCCAACCTGACCCCAGGAAACAGCACGCCCCCCGCTGCGATGGTTGCCAGCGGGGGGCGTTTTCTCTACTTTCCCTCTCAAACTTCTACGGATGGAGTGAGATTCGAACTCACGGTACGCTTTCACGCACACACGCTTGCCAGGCGTGCGCCTTAAACCACTCGGCCATCCATCCTGGGACTGCACCTGCCCCTGCTTCCTGATAGACGAACGCGCCGGCGCGGGGTTCCACGACGGCGCGTCCTTGCCCTGATCCTGCTAGCTGACTTGTCACGCCCGCAGCACCTGCTGCAGCGGACAGGGTGAGATTCGAACTCACGATACCGTTGCCGGTACGCCGGTTTTCGAGACCGGTGCCTTCAACCACTCAGCCACCTGTCCAACGGGAAGAATGTCACAAATCTGTTGCCAGTTTTGTGCCCTTCAGTCCGGCTGGCCCGACCAGCGCCAACCGGATCCCGCAGAGTCTGGATAAGTAATCGGCGAGGCGACCCGATTCAAGGGTTCGCGGCCACGCGAGCCAGCTCCGCTTCCGCCGCCACCGTACCGAACGCACCCCACTGGCCGCCGTCCACGATGCGACGCCACAGGGCCTCGCCCTCGGCCTTCCGGCGGTTGTACCAGTGCCAGTTGGCCACGCCGTACGCCGCCGAGGCGTCCTTCACCGACAGCTCGCCGGTGGGCGCGGCGGTGAGGACGGAATCGGCCGGCAACTCACCCTTGTACAGCATCAGCAGGCGATGATAGGCCTGATTCTCGATGATCTTCATATCGCGAGTGACAGGCACCAGCACCTGCGCCGCCTCGGCGTCCCGACCGGACCGGCGAAGTGACATGTACAGCCAGTGCGCCATCGACACGCGACGGTCGTCGTTGCTGGCCGAATCTACTTCGAGCTGCGCCACGCGCGCGGCGGCCGCGAAGTCGCCAATGAGATAATGCGCGAGCGCGAGATGATAGCCGATGTTCGAATGCAACGTCCCGATGGGCGAGTTCTGCGCATTGGGCTGTCCGTCGGGCTCGACTTCATCGGGCTTGCCCTTCACCAGCTCGGTGGCGCGCTCGAGATCTTTCACCGCCGCCGGGAAGTCGCGCACCGAGATGTAGCGGTGTCCGCGGTGCCGATACAACCATGGGTTGTCGGGATACAGCGCGATGCCCCGCGTATAGATCTCGATGGATTCGCGCAGCTGGCCGAGATACCCCAAGCGACGCGCGTACCAGATGATCGAGTCAACGTTGGTGGGCGTGTGCTCGTACGCGCGTTGCGCGTCGGCGAGCTGCGTCGCGTACTTCTCGCGTACATCGGCGGCGAGTGGGAACGCGCGTAGCGTGTCACCAAGCAGCGAGACGGCTTGAAACGCGGGCGCCTCAGGCGCCGCTGTTGCCACTGATGCCGACGGTGTGTCGGCGGGTGAGGCGCAGGCGAGTGTCACGGCGCAGACACCGGCCACGACCAACGTGACCGCGTGCGGGGTGCGCCGAGTCGCGATACGAAGCGCTGACATGATGTGGGGGAGTGAGGGGAGCGCGGCGACTACCCGCGGCGGGCGGCGAAGAATGCTTTCAATATCGCGCTCGATTCCGCCTCCTGCACGCCGCCGCGTACCTGCGGACGATGGTTGAGCCTGGGATGCCGTACGACATCCCCCACCGAGCCGCACATGCCGGCCTTGTCGTCCCAGGCGCCGAACACCAACGCGCCCACGCGCGACAGCACGATCGCTCCCGCGCACATGGCACAGGGCTCGAGCGTGACCACCAAGGTGCATTCGGTGAGTCGAGCGGCGCCGAGCGTGTGCGCGGCCGCACGCAATGCGAGCAGCTCCGCATGCGACGTGGCATCACCGTCGCGCATCATCCGGTTCTGCGCGCGCGCCACGATGTCGGCACCACACAACACGACCGCGCCGACCGGGACTTCCCCGGCCAGCGCGGCCGCTCGCGCTTGGCCTAGCGCGAGGGTCATCGCGACCTCCACCTCCGGCGCCAACGGCGGACCGGAGGTGGCGCCGACGTCGTGACTCAACCCAGCATCTCCGCCATTGGCGTGACGCCTGAGAACGCGGCCTGTGCGGCGGCATCGGTGGCGTCTCCGTGCCTGAACGACAGTGAGTCGGTGCCCGTTTGCACATCGGCCACGATCACGTCACCGTCTTTGAATGTGCCATCGAGTACGGCGAGCGCCAGCGGATTTTGCAGCATGCGCTGCACGGCACGCTTGAGCGGCCGCGCGCCGAACACGGGATCGTATCCCTCGTCGGCGAGCAACGTGCGCGCGGCATCGGTGAGACGAATGGTGAGCTTGCGGTCGGCCAGCAGCTTGCGCAGATGCGCGAGCTGCAGGTCGACGATGTGATCGATCTCGCCGCGACCGAGCGGATGGAACACCACGATGTCGTCGATACGATTGAGGAACTCGGGCTTGAACACACCACGCAGCGCCATCAGGACATCCTGCTCCACGTTGGCCCACGCCGTGTCGCCCGCTTGCCCACGTTCGAGAATCATCTGACTGCCGACGTTCGACGTCATGATGATGACGGCGTTGCGGAAGTCGACGGTGCGTCCCTGCGAATCGGTGAGGCGGCCGTCGTCGAGCAGTTGCAGCAGAATGTTGAACACATCCGGATGTGCCTTCTCGATTTCGTCGAATAGAATCACCGAGTACGGCCGACGGCGGACGGCCTCGGTGAGCTGGCCCCCTTCTTCGTAGCCCACATAGCCCGGCGGCGCGCCGATGAGCCGCGCCACGGCGTGCTTCTCCATGTACTCCGACATGTCGATGCGCACCATCGCGTGTTCGTCGTCGAACAGGAACTCGGCCAGCGCCTTGGCGGTCTCCGTCTTACCCACGCCCGTGGGCCCGAGGAAGATGAACGAGCCGATCGGCCGATTGGGATCCTGCAGTCCTGCGCGCGACCGGCGCACGGCGTTCGACACGGCCTTCACCGCTTCGCGCTGACCCACCACACGCGTGGCGAGCACGTCTTCGAGCTTCGTGAGGCGTTCACGTTCGCTCTCCAGCATGCGCGTGACGGGAATGCCTGTCCAACGCGCTACGACATCGGCCACGTCGTCCGCGCCGACTTCCTCCTTGAGGAACTGCGGACGGCCGTCGTGACTGCCGAGTTTTCCTTCGGCGACTTTCATGTCCCGCTCGAGCTGCGGAATTTTGCCGTACGTGATCTCGGCGGCCTTGTTGAGATCACCGAGGCGCGTGGCCTGCTCCGCTTCGAACTTCGCGGTTTCGATTTCCTGCTTGATGCGACCAACGGCGCCGAGCGTTTCCTTCTCCTGTTGCCACTGCGCGCGCATGCCGGTGGTCTTTTCTTTCAGATCGGCGAGTTCGCCTTCGAGGTTCCCGCGACGCTCGACCGAGGCGGGGTCGGTTTCCTTGCGCAAGGCCTGCCGCTCGATCTCCAGCTGCACGATGCGGCGGTCGACTTCGTCGATCTCTTGCGGCACCGAATCGATTTCGATGCGCAGCCGAGAGGCGGCTTCGTCGATCAGATCGATCGCCTTGTCGGGCAAGAACCGATCGCCGATGTAGCGGTTGGACAGCGTCGCCGCGGCTACGACCGCGCCGTCGGTGATGCGCACGCCGTGATGCGCTTCGTAGCGCTCTTTGAGTCCGCGCAGAATGGCGATCGTACTCTCGACACTGGGCTCGCCGACGAACACCGGCTGAAAGCGACGCTCGAGAGCGGCGTCCTTCTCGACGTGCAAGCGATACTCATCGAGCGTGGTCGCACCGACCACACGCAGTTCACCGCGGGCCAGCATGGGCTTGAGCATGTTGCCGGCGTCCATGCTGCCTTCCGCCTTGCCGGCGCCAACGAGCGTGTGCAGCTCGTCGATGAACACGACGTACAATCCTTCGGCGGCCGTGATCTCCTTCATCACGGCCTTGAGGCGCTCCTCGAATTCGCCGCGGAACTTGGCACCGGCGATGAGCGCGCCGAGGTCGAGCGACACCAGTTTCTTGTTTCGGAGGCCCTCGGGCACGTCACCGCTGATGATGCGCTGGGCGAGTCCTTCGGCGATGGCCGTCTTGCCGACGCCGGGCTCGCCGATGAGCACGGGATTGTTCTTCGTGCGGCGCGAGAGCACCTGAATGACGCGACGGATTTCTTCGTCGCGCCCGATGACGGGATCGAGCTTACCCTTGCGCGCGGCTTCGGTGAGATCGCGGGTGAACTTCTCGATCGCCTGATACTGTCCTTCGGGCGATTGGTCGGTGACCTTGTGCGAGCCGCGCACGAGCTTGAGCGCGTCGAGCAGCGCCTTGCGGTGTGCGCCGACGGTGGTCAGCACGCGCGTACTGTCGGTGCCCTTGGCATCGGAGAGCGCGAGCAGCAGATGTTCGGTGGAGACGTATTCGTCACCGAGGGCTTTGGCTTCTTTCTCGGCGGCGTCGACGACCTGCGTGAGCTCGCGACTGAAGGTGGGCTGCGCGTCGCTTTGCTTGGCATACCGGGCGGCTTCCTGTTCGGCAGCGGCGCGGACGCTGGCGACGTTTGCTCCGACGCGCTGCAGCACCGGGACTACGATGCCCTCGTCCTGGGCCAGCAGCGCCAGCAGGAGGTGCAGATCATAGACGAGCGGATTGCCGGCCTTGCGCGCGAGCGCGACGGCTTCGTTGAGCGCCTCAGCGCTCTTCACGGTCAGACGGTCAGGATTGATCATGGTGTTGTGTAGAGGCAATCACAGTGCCGCGCTTCTGCTGCCAATACTGCAGACGACGACCGCGAGTTTCGAGAGGGAAGCTCCTACATTCGCGAGCATCGAGGGTCGTGAATACAAGACGGCGCGCCGGGTCCGTCCACCCGGCGCGCCATCGTGAGTTTTCGTTTGGGTCTCGTGGTGCTCGTCTACTCCCAGCTTACTTCACCACGATCATCTTTTTCACCAGCGGCACGCCATCCACTTCGAGGCGGTACAGATAAACGCCCGAAGCGGCCTCCCGCCCGGTTGCTTGGACCTTGCCATCCCAGTACGCGACGTAGTCGCCGCACTGGACAGACACTTTTTCTAGCGGTTGACCTCCGGCCACCCCTCCGGCTCCGCCCTGCAACACCGGCGTCGCTACAACCTGCATGATCATGTTGTAGACCTTCAAACTGACGCGGTACTGCCGACCAGGCTCGGTACAGTTGGGTGCATCACCCACACTGAACGGGATGCGAGTTTCAGGATTGAACGGATTCGGATAGTTCTGTCCGAGCGTCGCTCCATTGCGGCGTTGCTTGCTATCCTGCGCGGCCGCGACTCGTGGCATGATCACGCTGAGAGCGAGCACCAGACCCAGTGCTCCCCACACACGTTTCATGTTGCTTCTCCGACTGACGAATCAGGGTTGTGAGTCGAAGTCTCCAAGTGAAAGGTGGAAGTCGGACCTGAGTATCAGGTCTTCTTGAAGCTAGGACGCGTAGACGGGGCCGTCAAGCAACATTCCCCGGCAGTCGGACAGATTACCACCGTCCCTGCTCCCAGACCCCGAAGGCGCGCAGCTCCCGACTGTCCGGGAGGTGCTGGGTGACGAACTCCCTGAGGAGCCGCTGATGGGCTCGGCAGTCGGCTGGCTCGACCGAGGGCTGGTCTCCCCGAATCCAGGCGGAAATGACCTCGCGAGCGGAGGCCGGCAGCCGGCGACCGGATGGCGCCATTTTGGCACAGAGCGGACACAGGACGCCTCCGGCGGCGTGACTGAACCGGGCATCCGCCTCGGGTGGGATCTCGGCGTGACATTCGGCGCACCGGTCGATGCTCGGCATGAAGCCGACCTCACTGACGAGGCGCCAGAAGATCCCGAGGGTGAGTGCCACGGTATCGGTCTCCGAGGCCTCCGCGATGGCATCCAGCCCCGCGGCGACCCCGTGATAGACACGCGGTGCCGCCTCATCGTGGACCACCCGCAGAACGCACTCCACGAGGGCGCTGGCGGCGGTGAACCGGCCCAGATCCGTGGCCAAGCCCGCTCGTGAGCGGGTGACATCGAAGGCGTTCAACGCGTGCAGGTCGCGGCCCGGCTTCACCTGAATCTGCGCCTGCCCTTCGGCGAACAGATCGACGCCGCTGCCGAACCGTTTCTTCGATGAGCGGGCGCCGCGGGCGACCACCGACAGCACGCCGGCCTCACGAGTCGCCAGACGCAGGATGCGCGACGACTCGAGATATGGCACGGCGTGCAGCACGATCGCGTCGGTCGTGATCAGGGACATGGGTGGAGCTTAGCGAGTACGGAGGCGACCCGCTTCCGGGACGTCCGGTACGTGCCGCCCTTACGGACGGATGGCCATGTCCACGCCGCCTTGATTCGCGGCCACGCGACGGACTTCGGTGCCGGCCGGGCTGAACACCAGCAGTGAGGTCACGGAGCCCGTGCCGTTCTGGATGCAGTGCAGCCGGCCGAGGGCATCGGCCTGTCCACTGCCGCAGGTGACGGCGGTTCCGGTGGCTCCGGTAAGCACCAACCAGTCGGCCGACGCCGATGTGACAAAGCTCAGATCGGCCGGGCGCACCTTGATGATGCGATTGGTGAACGAGGCGAGATCCTGATACAGCGAGACATACAGGAAACCATCGAGGCCGAGCTTAACGCCGGCACCGTAGGTGTTGGCCGGCATCCGCTTGCTGGAGAGCACGCGCTTGCCGCGCAGGTCGACCTTGGTGATGCCGCCAGTAGAGATCAGCGTGTAAGGAAATGACGCGAAGCTCGCATCACCACCGGCGCTGATGTAGGCCACGTCGCCGTCGACGAGTGCCGACGCGCCCGATCCACGAAGGCCGGGCAACAGGATGGTGTCGCGAACGGTGCCGGTGTTCGGCACACGAATGAGGCGAACGTCGCCCTGCACGGCGTAGTTCACTCTGCAGTTCGCGTTGGCATCGACGATCCAGGTGGCGTTGTCGAATTGAAACAGATCGGTCGGGCATGTGCCCGCGTTGGCAATGCGGGTGCTGGCGACAGCGCCGGCTCCGGCGAAGGACACGAGCGCGATGCTCGAGGAGTCGCGCAGCGCTGCGCCGATGAGCGTCTGTCCGCCCGAACCATTGAGCAGCCGGGCGCGCGAGGGATTACTGCGCGCGGGGAGCTGAATGCGACGCGTCGACGACGTACGAACGTCCGCGATATAGAGCAAGTCACCCGCGCCACGACTGGACACGGCGAGCACGGTGTCGCGGAGCAGCGTGAAGCCTCCGGCATCGAACTCCGTCGTCGGTCCGAGGGTGAGTTTGGTACTGGCGCTGCCGGTGTCACCGAGGAAGGTGAGACCGGGCTGGATGAAGCCATCGAGCACGAGAATGCCGCGCGGTGGCTGCGGCGTGCTGTTACTCACGCCATCATCACCGCAGGCGGTGAGCGCGGTGAGCGCGGTGAGCAGCACGGCGGACGTGACCGCGGAAAGGCGGCGGCGCATGGACGAGCGAGAACGGACCTGCGGGATCATCGTGGGGAGTGTTGTAGAGTGAACGATATCGCCCAGGCGCGCCCGGGCGACGGAAAACCGCGGACCGACTGCCACGAGGCATCGGCGGCGTTCTCGAGCGAGAACGCGACCAAGGCGTCGAAGCGGGGCCACGGCCAGTGGGGCAGTGCGCGCAGCTGTTGCGCGACTGTGATGTCGACGAGCGACACCGCTGCCAATTCGAAATCGGGGTTGCGTGGTCCGGCGGTGTATGGCCGGGCGCCGGTACCGCGCCACACGACGGTGGCGTGCTGCGCCGCCGTGTGCAGCTGCAGCTGTGCGCCGCCGGCGAAGCGGGGAACGTATGGCGTGGGGATACGCAGGCCGCCGGTGCTGAGCATCGCGTCGTAGGCGGTAATCCACCCCGAGAGTGACGCGATGCCCGACGCGACTTCGGCGCGTGACTCCACCCCGCGGAGCCGTTCCACGCCAACGTTGGCGGGACTCCAGCCGAAGTTGCCGGGGAACCATACGATCGCGTCGCGTGTGTTGCGCGCGACGATGGCGCCTTCGAGACTCGCGTGCCGACGCGTGGCGCCGGCGAACACACGGAGGCCGCTACTGACATCAACGTCCACGCGCTCGGGTGAGAGCGCACGTACGAACAGTCGCTGCGGTGACGAGAAGTACAGATCGTAGAGGGTGGGCACCCGTACCGCCTGGGCGGCGCGCGCAAACGCCACGAGATGCGCCTGCTCTCCCATGCGCGCGATGCGGCGTTCGGCGCCGATCGACGCAGTGGGCAAGAACCCGCTGCCTTCAATGAGATCGGCGCGAGCGCCGACATCCACGCTCCACAGCCCGATACGGTGCGCACTCCATGCGCGCTGCACGCCGACGAACCCACGACGGCGACGCTGCGTGATGCCACCTGTCGCCGTGAGGCGATCGGCACCGACCCCCATGCGCCACGCGATGTCGCGCAACGCCCCGCGCCATTCGGCATCGCCCGCCCAGGCCACGGCGCGTGAATCGAGCGCCGGACGGGTGGGATCGACGTAGCGCAGTTGCATGCGGCGGACGCCGGTCGACAGCGTGGTGCCATGCACGGTGGTCTGGGCACGCGCCAGCAGACGATCGGTGTGCGAACGGTCGGCATCGTAGGTGCGCACGTTGGCAGGACCGACCATGCCGCGCTCGCTGGTCGAGCCCAGCACGGAAAGCTGCGCGCGGCTGCCGATCACGCCGAGCGACAGGGTCGCGCGTTGTTCGTCGTTGTTCACACGCGCCTCACGCTGCGGCGCGACGCCCGCGTCGTTCACAAATGCAAAGTCGTTGGTCGCCGTTCGCCACGCGGCGCTGGCGTGCCAGAGCGCGCCAGCGGACGATGCATGCCAGGCGCCCTCCACGGCCTGCTGCCCGAACGCGCTTACGCGCATCGACGCCACACGCTGCGCCGACGAGGTGAGCGCCAACACGCCGCCGGTGGCACCGGCACCCGTACCGACCGGATCGGCGCCGAGGGCGACGGTTGCCGACTGCAGCGCCGCCAGCGGAACGTCGGAGACGTCGGCGATTCCCGTTGCGGGATCATTGAGCGGCATGCCGTCGAGCGTGATCGCCACCTGTTCACGACGCGCGCCTCGAAGGGATAGTCCTGTCTCGCCGCGCGCCGATCGCACGTTGGTATACGGCATGAGCGCGAGCACCGCATTCACCGTGGAGGCGCCGGCCGTGCGGGCGTCGACGGTCTGCAACGTGGCCGTCGTACGCCCAGCGGAACGCAGGTCGCTCGCGTTTGCGTCTGCTCGCATAGCGGTGACCTGCACAGCGGCCAATTGTTCCGTACGCGTGGCGTCGACAGCGAGCAGCGCGACCCAGATCGTGTCTCCGGCCGGCCACGTCGAGGGCGGCACCGTAACGCGGCGCGGCAGATATCCGGTGCGTACCACTCGCATGCTGTCGGTATTCGCCCCCGAACGCGTGGCGGGAAGATGCGCGCAGGCGTTGGCCAGACGACGCGAGGTACGTCTCGTCGACGGCGGCACGAACCACGTGATCTCGGCACCAACCAGCGGCGCGCGCGTACGCGCATCGGCCACGCAAATCGTCGCGGAGTCGCGCGTCGACTGAACCGAGTGCGCGATGGTGCTCACGAGGAAGAGCGCCACGACACTCATAACGACGGTCGCTCGCGGTGACGACCGCGGCCGCGCAGCGGCAGCAGCGCCGGTGCGCCGACGGCGGGATCGCGCGTGACGACCAGGGGCCACTCGTACACCCGCTCGAGAATTTCGCCGCGCATAACGGCGGCGGCATCGCCCGCCGCAGCCACGGTGCCACGATGCAGCAGCACGATGTGCGACGCAAACCGGGCCACGAGGTTGAGCTGGTGACTCACGAGCAAGACGGTCTGCCCCTGCTGCGCAAGCTCATCGAGTAGTTCGAACACCGCCATCTCGTGTGCGATGTCGAGGAACGTGGTGGGCTCATCGAGCACGAGTACCGGCGCGGACTGCGCCAGCGCGCGGGCGATGCGCACGCGTTGCCACTCGCCGCCGGAGAGTGTGTCGGTACGCCGCTTCAACGCGTCTCGGATGCCGGCGCGGGTCACGGCACTTTCCACGGCCGCGTGATCATCGGCACTCAGGCCGCCGAATGCGCTGCGACGGGCGTGCCGGCCAAGACCCACGAACTCCTCGACCCGCAGCGGAAGGACTGGCTCCTCGCGTTGCGGCACGATGGCGATACGCCGCGCGCGCTCGCGCGCGTCGAGTGATGCCACATCGGCGCTGCCCACCGTGACGCGGCCGGACTCCATGGGGACGCGCCGTAGGAGCGTACGCACGAGCGTGCTCTTACCGCTACCGTTCGGACCAACGACGGCCGTCATCTTTCCCGGCTCGGCCGTCACCGACACGTTGTCGAGGGCGCGCTGTGTACCACCGGCGTAGCGAACGCTGACGTGGTCGAACACGAGGGGCGCCCCCTGCTCTTTCCGGTTGATCGAATCGTTCACGCTGCCATCCGGCGCAAGCGCAGCAGGAAGAACGGCACGCCGATGAGCGCCGTGACCGCGCCGAGTGGCAGGTCGGCAGGCGCGCGCACCGTGCGCGCCAACAGATCGGCAGCGACCAACAGCACAGCACCATACAGCGCAGATATGAGTAGCATCGACCGATGCTGCCGCGCACCCAGCGCGCGGGCGAGGTTCGGCACCACCAACCCGACGAATCCGATCAAGCCGGCAGCCGCGACGGTCGCTGCGGCAAGCCATGAGGCCACGAGAAACAGCTGCCGCGACACGCGATCAACGTCGACGCCGAGAGCGGCGGCGGGCTCGTCGCCCAACGACAACACGTCGAGATCGCGCGCGCGCCAGACGAGGATACCCCCAAGCAGCAGCAGTGCCCCGGCGCAGCGCGCGACGGCAGGCCACGTGGCATCGGCCGCTGATCCCATCATCCAAAAGAGCGCACCGCGCAGTCGCTCCGGCGGTGCATCAGCCAGCGCCACGAGAATCGCCGCATTCGCGAAGGCACCGACCACGACGCCGGCCATGAGCAGCAGCTTGGTATCGGCGCTTCCGCCAACGACGCGCGCGATGGCGGTGACCACCATCGTCGCGATCGCCGCGCCCGCGAAGGCACAGGCGGTGACGAGCACGGGTTGCACGACGCCGAAGGCCATCGCGGTGACCGCACCGACGGCCGCACCTCCGGACACGCCGAGGAGATATGGTTCCGCCAGCGGATTGCGCAGCGTGCCTTGCAGCGCACCACCACTGCTGGCGAGTCCGGCGCCGACGAGCGCGGCGAGCAACACACGCGGCGCCCGTAGGTCACGCACGATCGCGATCGTGGACGGTTCACCCATCCCGCGGAGCGCATCGACGATATCGCGAGTCGCAATCGGCACGGCACCGATGGAGAGCCCGAGCACCAGCACGAGGATCAGCAGGAGCGCGCCAATGCCCCAGGCTATCCACGGTGAAGTCGGCAACTGTGCGGCGCGGCGGCGGACGTCGTCGTTCACCGTAGCGAGTCGCGCAGCTCTGGATGCAACGCCCGGGCGAGTTGCACGGCGGCCATGCCCAGCACCACGGAAGGCCGACCGGTGACGGCCGGATCCTGCACGATGAAGCGCCGCTCGCGCACCGCACGGATGGCTTGCCACGAGGGATTGGCGGCAAGCTTCGCCCCGCGCGCGACACCGGTGATGATGACATCGGGATCTCGCTTCGCGATTTCCTCGATCGACACTGGTGGCGACGGCGCATCCATGTCATGGAATACATTCTCGGCGCCCGCAATGACCAGCAGCTCATCGATGTAACTGCCACCACCGATTACGAGCAGCGGCGATTCCCACGCCGGCCAGACCACGCGCGGTCGCGAACCGGAGGCGGTGAGGGTGCGCACACGATCGAGTGTGGACTGCACCGAGTCACTCACGATTCGCGCCCGCGCATCGGCGCCGAGCGCGCGACCAAGCGTCGCGATCATGCGGTGAAACTGCGCGATGTGATCGACGCGCAGTGCGATCGTACGCACGCCAGCGCGACTCAACGCCTCCGCGGCCGCACGATTCTCGGCGGTGGCGTACAGCACGACGAGGGTGGGTCGCGCCGCGAGAACCGCTTCGATGTTGGGGCGAATACCGTCGCCGAGCGCGGCGATGCGGCTGACCTCTGTCGGATACTCGTCCCAGCGCGAGCGACCCACGAGCAGCGTGTCGGCACCGATCGTGAAGATCGCTTCGGTCGCGGCGGGATTGAGCGACACGACGCGCGCGGCGAAACGCGCGTCTCGCGGCAGCGGCGCACCGAAATCATCGGTGTCCGCTACGGCAACGACCGACACGGTGTCGCGAGTATCCGACGTACCGGAATCCGCACGTGAGCAAGCCACTGCGCCCAGGAATGGCAACAGGACCAGCAGCGCACGGCGTACCAATCGTGGGTGAGGATACAAAAAAGGCGTCCTCTCCCACGAGAAGACGCCCGAGCACGCGTGCACGTCGAATGGCTAGATACGACGACACGTGGCGCGAGCCCCCCCTCGAGGGTCTTCGTCCGAGAATGAGCGCGGGTCGTCTCCTGGCTCCGGGTCGCTCCACTCGCCTTCCCGACCCGAAGGTCAGTGGCATTATGAGTGTCGCTGCTGCATCGCGTGTGCGTTGCAGATCCCGTTACAGTGGCGGGGCCGCACCGGCATTAAACCGGTTTCCGTGTCCTGCGCTCTGAAATCAGTTGTCCGCCGCGCCGAATGCGCGGCACCAGCAACCTACCTCCGTGCTCCCATGTCGGCAAGCGCCGCGCCGAGGGCGCCCTTCAGCTCGCTGCGCCGGGTCTCGTAGGCCTTCTTCACGGTATCCGACGGCTCGGCGATGCGAGCGTACGTTTCATCGAGCGCGGCGATCTCCTGCGCGAGGCGTTCGTGCAGCGGCGCATCGGATTCGCGCGGGCGTAACGTGGGCTCGACGGCCACCCGATTCGCGGCGCGACGCTGCATCGAGCGCATGAGCACGACCATCATCAGCATCCCGATCGCCACAAGCAATCCGGCGATGTACAGATTGCGTCCCGGCGCGCCGGACGATGGGAGTTCGATGATCAGCTCTGCATTCGACTGCACATCCTGTGACAGGAAGCGCCGGAAGTTGCGACCTTCGAGCGTGACTGGATCGACGTTGGCGAAGCCTTTCCCAGTGACGAATCCCTGCGGCTCTTCAAGCAGGACTTCGAACACGACGGCACCGCCTTCGGCCCGCATCGACAGCGGGAAACTGCTGTTCGGCACCTTGTACGAAAAGGCGACCTGCTTGATGCCGGGCGCGATCGGCGCGTACACCGAGACGCGACCGGGACCCGCGACAAAGGCGACGGGTGAGATCTCGCCTTCGTTCGCGCGCACATCGAGTGCCGAGGCCGGAATGGAGATGCTCCACGTGGGCATCGGCGACGTCGTGTCCGTTGCGACCAGGGTGCGCAGACTGTCGTTCGACAGTTCGAACACTTCGATCACGGTGCGGAACTGCGTCGTGTCGGACTTGCCGACGATCAGATGTCGACCCTTCACGGTGAGCTGGAAGCGCACTGACGTCGTGTCGAACACCGTAATCTCGGCGTCGTCACCGCGCGCGTCGACGGTCTTGAGTGGCGGCGTGAAATAGGCGATGCCTCCCCATGTCGTCGACGCGAAGTAGACACCATCCGCCGTGCCGAAGGGCGTCCACCGGAAGCGATAGTGTCCTTGCGCGTCAGTGCGGATGGAGTCGATCGGTCCAGCGGTGTCCTTGCCGACGCGATGCAGCGTGACCCACGCACCGACGGCCGGTCCCATGCCGGTGGAGTCCGCGTTGACCCTGACGGGACGTCGAACGCGTCCATCGACGGAGCGCGGTTGCGCGTGCAACGTCGTGGCGGTCGCGGCGGCGGTCGCGGCGACGAGGGTCAGCGCGAGAAGTCGGAAGAACGACGGGAGTCGGGACACGCGGTGGACAATCGGGTGGGGGAGCGGAAACGTCAGGGCGAGAACTTGCCGAAGTCTTCCGGCCGGAGGTTCTCGAGATAGGCCTTGAGCTGTTCGGCCGTCAGTTCGCTGTCGGAGGCGTGGACGGAGAAGTCATCGCCGTCGTCATCCTGATCGTCGTCGAGCGCAGTGAGCAATGCGGACGGCGCGAAGATCGGCGCGTCGAGCCGCAGGGCAATCGCGATACTGTCGGACGGACGGGCGTCGACCTCGACTACGCCGATGGGTCCGTCGATCTGCATCTCGGCGTAGTACGTGTTCTTTTGTACGCGAGTGATGGAGACGCGGCGCAGCGTGCCACCGAGCCCGATGATGAGCGACTTGCAGAGGTCGTGCGTGATCGGCCGTTCGCGCTTCACCGAATTCATCTGCATCACGATCGACTCCGCCTCCGGCTGCCCGATCCAGATGGGCAGGACGCGCTTCCCGCCTCGTTCGCGGAGAATGACGACGTAGGAATTCGTCGCGCTGTCGAGCCCGAGTCGGGCCACCGTGACTTCAACCATCATCGTTACTCCTCGTGCAGGCGAACGCGAGGACGGCACGCCGTCCGCGGGGCACACCGCTCGGCACGTGTGGTGCGGAGCGGTGCCCCCTCGCGGATCACCGAATGGCGCGCTTGAGCGCGGCGACGCGGTCGGTGCGTTCCCATGTGAACGTGGTGCGGGCCGAGCGGCCGCGCCCCACGGTTTCCGGACGGCGACCGAAATGCCCGTACGCGGCGGTGGCCTGATAGATCGGCTTGCGCAGGTCCAAATCACGCGTGATGCCGCGCGGCGTGAGGTCGAACACCTCGTTCACCGCGGCCTCGATCGCCCGGTCGGACACCACGCCGGTCCCGAAGGTCTGGACGTACACCGACACCGGCTGGACGACACCGATCGCATAGGCTACCTGCACTTCACAGCGCGAGGCGAGCTTCGCCGCCACGATGTTCTTGGCCACCCACCGCGCCGCGTAGCAGGCCGAGCGATCGACCTTGGACGGATCCTTCCCACTGAAGGCGCCGCCACCGTGACGGCCCATGCCGCCGTACGTGTCGACGATGATCTTGCGTCCGGTCAGACCGGCATCACCCTGCGGGCCACCAATGACAAAGCGGCCGGTGGGATTGATGTGGGTCTTGAGGCGCTTGGGCAGATACTCCTCGGGAATCGACGCCATGATGACGTCGTCGAGGATGGCGCGACGGAGCTTGGTGTTCGACACCTTCTCGTCGTGCTGCGTGGAGATGACGACCGTGTCGACGGCAATCGGACGATCGCCTTCGTAGATCACCGAGACCTGCGCCTTGCCGTCGGGGCGGAGCCACGGCAGCGAGCCGTCCTTGCGCAGCGCCGACAGGCGGTGCGTGAGGGCGTGCGCAAGCTGGATGGGCAACGGCATGAGTTCCGCCGTTTCGTCGGTCGCATAGCCGAACATCATGCCTTGGTCGCCGGCGCCGCCGGTGTCCACGCCTTGCGAGATGTCGGGCGACTGCGCGTCGATCGTGCTCATGACGGCGCAGGTCTTATTGTCGAAACCGAAGTTGGCGTCGGTGTAGCCGATCCCTTCGATGGTCTTGCGCACGATCTCCGGCAGCGGCACGTAGGCCGACGTCGTGATTTCGCCGGCGATCACCACCAAGCCGGTCGTCACCAAGGTCTCACAGGCGACGCGCGCTGCGGGATCCTTGGCCAAGATGGCGTCGAGCACGGCATCCGAAATCTGATCCGCGATCTTGTCCGGATGTCCTTCGGTCACGGACTCCGACGTAAACAGGTGACGATCGGCCACGCAGCACTCTGGGTAGAAGGTTCGTGCGAGAGGGTCTCGCGTAGACTAGTCCGCTATGAAAGTGCGGGCAACCCGCCCGACTGGGCGGCCGCATCGAGTTCGGTACGCAAACGACGACGCAACAGTGTTTCCGCTTCGCGCGCGGTTCCGGCCGCGAGTGCGGCCTGGGCCGCATCCTGCGCCGCGGCCATCCGCACGCTGCGAATGACCCGCTTTACTTCACCGACGGCCCGCGGGGCCACGCTGAGCTGACGGATGCCGAGTCCCATGAGGGCGAACACCGCCAGCGGTTGGGAGCCCATTTCGCCGCAGACGCAGACATCGATGCCGTGGGCCGCCCCGGTGGCCTGCACCTGCGCGATCAGGCGAAGCACGGCGGGATGGAACGGCGTGAAGCGGGGGGCGAGGTTCGCGTTGCCACGGTCGACGGCGAGCGTGTACTGGACGAGGTCGTTCGAACCGATGCTGAAGAAGTCGACGTCACGCACCAGCGTATCACTGGCAATGGCGGCGGCCGGCGTTTCAACCATCACGCCCAGCGGTACATCAGCCCGGAATGGAATGCGACGTGCAGCCAGTTCGGCCACGGCTACGTCGATCAACTGGCGTGTTTCCCGCACTTCGTCGACGGTGACGACCAGCGGCAGCATGATGCGCAGATCGCCGTGCACCCCGGCGCGCAGCAGCGCGCGGAGCTGCACCTTGAACATTTCGCTCTCGTCGAGACACATGCGGATGGCGCGCCAGCCGAGGAACGGATTGGCCTCGCTGGGGAATCCGCCTACCGGCAGTTTGTCGCCGCCGACATCGAACGTGCGAATGATGACGGGACGCGTGCCGAAGGCCTGAATGACTTTCTTGTAGGCCTTGTACTGTTCTTCCTCGTCGGGCATCGTGGCGCGGCCGACGACGAGGAACTCCGTACGCATGAGGCCCACGCCATCGGCACCACTGGTCGCGCTCATCTCCGCTTCTTCGGGGATGTCGACGTTGGCGCGAATGACCATGCGCACGCCATCGGGAGTGATCGCTTCGCTGTGCGCGATCTCGCGCATCTCGCCGACGCGACCGGCCTCCTGCTCCACACGCAAACGCGCGTCCTCGAGTTCGTGCTCGGAGGGCGCGATCAGCAGCGTGCCTTCGGCACCGTCGAGAATCGCGATCTGACCGGGCACGAGAAACGACAACGCATTCCGTAAGCCGACGACGGCCGGGAGCCCCAGCGAACGCGCGAGGATCGCGACGTGCGCCGTGGCCGTCCCGGCTTCGGTGGCGATGGCCGCGATGCAGTTGCGATCGAGCTGCATCGTGAGCGACGGCGTGAGATCGTGCGTGACCAGAATCGCGTGCGCGCCGGGCGGCACGTCGACCGGGTCGTGGTCGGGGAGATCGAGCAACATGGAGAGCACACGGATGTGCACGTCCATGAGATCGCCGACTTTTTCGCGCAGCATCGGCGCCGAGTGGCGCGCGAAATGCTGCCGCCATTCCAGCAGAATGAGATCGAAGGCCTTCTCGGCCCCGAGATTCTGGCGAATCAGGGCTTCCGTGCTCCGCGTGAGTTCGCCGTCGCCGAGGATGGAGATCTGCACGTCGAAGATCGCTGCTTCCTCGGGCCCCGCCTGCTGCTCCGCTCGCGCGCGCAGATGGCGCAGGCGCTCGCGGGCGCGTTCGAAGGCATCGTGCAAGCGCACGATCTCCGCCTCGATGGCATCGTCATCGATGAGGCGATGCTTCACCTCGGGCACCTCCCAGCGCAGGAGATGCACCGGTCCGACGACGATTCCCGGCGACGCGGGAATGCCGCGGAGCACGGACTGCATCAGCTCTCCCCGAACCGCGACGCGACGAGCGCGGCCAGCGACTCCAGCGCATCGTCGGCATCGGGCCCGGACGCGCGCAGCGTGATCATGGCCCCGTGTTCGGCGGCGAGCATCATGACCCCCATGATGCTCTTGCCGTTCACTTCGAGATCATCGCGCGAGATCGTGATGTCGCTCTTGAAGCGTGACGCGGCCTTGACCATTTCAGCGGCCGGTCGAGCATGGAGTCCATGCTTATTCGCGATTTGAACCGATCGTTCAGCCATCAACGGACCACCGAGTAGAGGACGAAGGCCGCGAGCAGGAACAGGACGACGCGCCATCCCTCGGCGCGCCCCTGCAGTCGCACAAGGAGTACGGCCAGGAGCGGCGTCACGACAGCGACGCCCACGGGGATGGGAGTCAGCGGCGCCGGTCCGCCCATCGCACGATGGACCGCGAGGGGCAGCGCCAAGCCACCCAACACCGCCGATACCCGTCCAATGTAGCGCGGACCGTGCTGAAGTACCGGATGCCCGAGGGCGGTAGCCACGCGCAACCCATGACGCCAGCCGGCACGGAGGGCCCAATCGCGCAAGCCAAAATGCCCAAGGTTGTACAGCCCGAGAAAGCCGAGCGCGACCACGAGCGCCGACCCGCCGACGCCGAAGAGGAGCAGCGCCACGAGCGAGCAGGCCGGCAACCACGCGGCCCAGACGAGGCGGTCGCCGACGCTGCCGAGCGGCCCGCAGAGGGCCGTACGGAAGCGCTCGATGCGCTGCGGAGCGACCTGCTCCACTTCGGCCCGGGCGAGTGCGCCGATGGCGAGGGCGGCAAGATACGGGTGCGCGTTGAAGTACACCGACTGCCGCGCCAACGCCTCCCGGTAGAGCGGCCCATCGACGCCACCGGGAAGCTGGCGCAGGGCCGGTTCGACACAGAAACCCACGCCGTTGCCGACCAGGATCTCGTAGTTCCAGGAGCCCTGAATCGCCAGGCAGCGCAAATAGATGGACAGCCGCAGCGCGGTGTCCATTTCCGGCGCCGACGCCATCCCCGCGACGGGCATGCTGACCGTCTCGGTGCGCAGCGCGTCCTGACCGAGCTGTTCTTCAGGCACCGAGCACCACCATCAGCGTGCCGACGGCTAGCGAAATCAGGAATAGGCGGCGGGTGCCACTGATGGCGTGGAAGTCCTTCCACACCGAGGCCGCGGCGACCGCGGCCACGCACGTCACCACGATGGCGCGCGAGAGGTCCTCAGGCACGCTCCAGCGGCCGTTCACGCGTGCAGCAAGGAGAGACCCGGGAATAAAGCAGAGCGCGCCGAGGAGTGCCCCCCTGACGAGATCGAGGGTCATGCCGAACACCTGCAGGCCGACCACGGTGTTGCGATTGCCGGCGGCGAGCTGACCAAGGCGCGGACGGGCGAAGCTGGCGATGATCTGGCGATGCTTGATCATGGTGAGCCCGCCGATCCACGCCGTGGCGATGCCGAGGGCGACCGCGACGGCGAAGGCTCCAGCCAGGGGCATCGATCCCGCGCTCGCACCGGTGGCCGCCACGGCACCCGCCACCACCGACGCGCTCCCCCACTCCGGATATCGGGAAGCGCCGACCGGCAGGGCTTCAAGGGCCAGGCACTCGAGCGCCGCGCCGCAGACGAGACCAGACATCGGCGCGCCGACAAAGGCACCGCCCAGGGTCGCGGCCACGATCGGGCGCGAGATCATGGCCTGCGGAAAGCTGACCACGTCGAGCCCGATGACACCGGCGAGGAGCGACAACGGCAGAACGTCGAGCCACCACGTGGGCGCCGCCATCACGCGCCCGTGGTGGACGTCAGCAGTTCGCCCAGCGGCACGGGACGCGCGCTGGGGACATCTTGGGCCGACACATCGACTCCCAGCGCGGCGATATCACGTAGCCCTTGCTCCTCGGCGGGCGTGAGAAACACGAACCGCAGCCTTTGGACGCGACCGGGCGAGTGATGCACGCCGCCGACATTCACGGCCCGAATGCGCCCGTCCGCCTTCGAGACGAGTCGGCCCATGGTGCCGATGTCGCCCACCAGCACGATGCCGGGCTCCGGACGTCTCTGCACTTCGGCGAGATGCGCGGCGGCATCCTCGACCGTGTAGAACAGGACGGACATCTCGGGGGGTACGCCCATGCGATAGAGCTCCTGCTCCCACTCGCTCGACGCGACCTCATCGTCGACCAAGACGATGAAACGGAGCTCGAGCGGTTGTCCCCATCCGACCACCACCTGGCCGTGAATGAGCCGATCGTCAATGCGATACAGCGCGATGGGCATCGGTTCAGCCGCCGTGCACAGCCATCGACGCGCGACCGCGCTCGAGGGCGGCGTTCACGGCGACGACGGGATCGACCGATTCCTGCATCGCGAAATCGAGGAGGAGCGAGAGGTTGATCCCGGTCACGAGCAGCACGCCGGGGCGCGCCCGGATCATCCGACGCACGGCCATCGTGCAACTGCCAGCGGGCAGGTCCGTGAAGATCACGCGCGCGCCGGTCTCATCGACGGCGCGCGCCAGCGTGTCCTGGATGTCGTCGAGACAGAGCCCGGAGTTGGACATCGCCAGAAACGAGGCGCCGCGGCCGGTGATCTGGTCGACGGCCGAAATGATGCCGGTGGCAAACGATCCATGACCGGCGACAATGGCACGGACAGTCGCTGATACGACGTCGGTGTCGGTCGCAGTGTTCACGTGTTCATCCCCATCACTCGTCATCCTCCTGCAGGTATCGCTGCACATCGGACGTCCGGCGCATCTGGCCAATCAACCGTTCGTTGAATGCCGTGGCCGAATCATAGCCGCGATAATACCGCAAGAGGTGATTCATCGCGATGACTTCGGCGATGACCGTAATGTTCTTTCCGGGATTGAGGTGCACGGTAATTTTCGGCACTTCGACACCGAGAATATCCTGCGTCTGCACGTCGAGACCCGTGCGATCGACCGAGGCCTCGGCATCCCATTCCTCGAGGATGACGACCACTTCGAGTCGCTTCTGCTGCCGCACGGCATGAATACCGAAAATGGCCGGTACGTCGAGCAGGCCGACGCCGCGGATCTCCATGAAGTGGCGCTGCAGTTCGTGCCCCTTCCCGATGAGCACATCGTTGCCGCGACGCGACACGAATACCAAATCATCGGCAACGAGGCGATGACCGCGCTCGACGAGATCGAGTACGCATTCCGACTTACCGATGCCGCTCTTGCCGGTGAAGAACAGCCCGACGCCGTACACATCGGCGAGCGAGCCGTGCAGCGTGGTCGTGGGCGCGAACTGATCGGCGAGGTACGGCTTGATGAGCCGATAGAACTCGGCGGTCTTCAAGCGCGAGCGAAGGATCGTCACGCCGGCTTCCTCGGCCAGCCGCAGCAACGGCTCCGGCGGCTCGAGGTGCTTCGTAATGAAGGCGCAGGGAAGTGGAAAGCCGAAGAACTGTTCGAGATTGTTGATGCGCAGCTCTTCGCTGAGCGACTGCAGGTAGGTGATCTCGGTTTCGCCGAGCACCTGGATGCGCTGATACGGAAAGCGATTGAGGTAGCCGGCGAGGACGAGCCCCGGGCTTGACGCCTCGGGGCTCGTGATCTCACGATCGAGACCGGCGGCCGAACCGAGCAGCTCGAGTTCGAGCGGATCCTTCATCCGCTCGTAGAGCGTGCCCACTGTCAGGCGTCGACTCACCCGGTGCGATCTCCTTCGGTCGGTACGCGCCGCGAGCGGCGCACCCGCGACACCTGACTTTCAAGTCGGTGAACGGCGGCGCTCAGAGCCGGCGCGAACGCACGCGCATCGGCGTGGACGAACAGCTCTTTCGATCGCGCGCGTTGCAGCACGATCTCGACGCGGCGGGTCTCACCGTCTCCCACGAAACGCACGATGGCGTTGGCGACGCGATGCAATCGCTTCGCGAGGCGGATGACAGCGGCTTCGGCCTGTACACGGAGCGATTCCGTGACTTCGGCATGGTGCGCGTGCAGGATGATCTCCATCAGCGACCTTCCTCCTTTCCCACCACCTCGCGGAGGTGAGCTTCAGTCTCTCTGGCAGCGTTTTCCCAAGTAAACGCCTCGGCGAAACGCCGCGCAGCGATCCCCAGGCGTTCGACGAGCGCTCGCTCGCCGCTGAGGTACCGCATCGACTCGGCCATCGCAGCGACATCGCCGTGCGGAACGAGAAAGCCTGTCTCGCCATGCCGCACGGACTCGCGAATCCCCGGAGAATTCGACGCAATCACCGGAGTTCCGCTTGCCGCTGCCTCCAGATTCGTGATCCCCCATCCCTCCTTCGGTGAAGCGAACACAAACGCCCAGGCCCGTCGAAGCAGGGCGCACTTCTGAGTCTCGTCAATACGTCCTAAAAACCGTACCCGCGAGGCCACCCCAAGGGTTCCCGCCAACTGTTCGAGTTCGGCGCGGAATTCGCCAGCCCCCGCGATCTCCAGTGTAGCCTCTGGGACGCCACATTGTGCGAACGAGCGCAGGACCAGGTCGACCCCTTTGTACTTCTTCAGTCGACCGAGGTAGGCGAATACGGGACGATCCGCACGCTGGGCGGGCTCAGGCGTGTATATATCGGTGTCAATACCCGGAAAAATGACACGAATCCGATCGCGGTGCACTCTCCGGGACACGAGGTCGTCCCGGGTGCTTTCGCTAATGGCCTCAAATGCGCAGCGACGATACACGACCGGGAGTGGTCGCTCGGCGAGCCACACCGCCGTCGCCAAGGGCGCGGCCAGCTCCTGAAAGGCGGTGCCACCGAACAGGTGCGGGACCAGGGCCACGATCGGAGGCGCCTGCCACCACGGCGTGAACACCGGCACCTTGTTGATGTCTTCGACGAGCACGTCGAATTTCTGATCGGCGAAGTGCTGGTGCCAGTGCCTGCGCACGAGCAACGGGAACGTGGCGCGAGTGCCGACGCGGTGCACGTCGATGCCATCGAGCGTGGCGCGCGGTGGGCAGCCGGGCCACCCGCCGCAAAGGAGCATGACGTGGTGCCCGCGACTCGCCAGCCGGCCGAAGATCTCGTGCAGATGGATCTCAGCGCCACCCGCGAGCGGATTCTCACGGCACTGCCAGTTGACGACCGCGATCCGCAGCCGGTCGCCCGGCCGTGCGGCGCTTCCGCTCACAGGCGCCCGAGTTTTCGGGCGTAGGCGTCGAGCACCCCGTTCACGAAGCGCGCGCTGCGCGTCGTGCCGTAGCGCTCGGCCAAGTGTACCGCCTCTTGCAGGACCACCTTCACCGGCGTCTCATTACGATCGAGCTCGGCGGCCGCGAGACGGAGCACGCTGCGTTCGATGGCACCGAGGCGTTCGAGTCGCCAGTTGTTGGTGACCTGCGCGAGGTCGGCATCGAGTTGGGCACACTTGTCGGCGACCGTGGCCACCAGCCGCGAGGCGAACTGACGCTCCTCGGGATCGACGGCGAGATCGTCGAAGACGTGCGTGGCGATCTTGCGCAGCTGCGTGAGATCACGGAGATCGGCGGCGTACAGGGCCTGCAGCGCGCGGGCGCGCCCGCGGGTTTCCACGCGCTCGCCTTTCGTGGCGGCACGATTCCCACGAGAGCGGCGACCGGCGCGAGGGGCCAGCGGTTCCTGGACTGGTGTGTCCCAGAACGCGTCATCCTGCATGTTGGCCACTATTCGTCCCCTTCGAACTCTTCGGACGGCGTGACCTGATCGAACAGGTCGAGCATTTCGAGCGCCGCCATCGCGGCTTCCGCACCCTTGTTCCCATGCACGCCACCAGCGCGCGCCTCGGCCTGTTCCATGTTGTCGGTGGTGAGCACACCCATCGTGACCGGCATGTCGAAGTCGCGCATCGCGTCCATTAACCCACGCGACGTTTCGCCCGCGACGATGTCGAAATGCGGCGTATCGCCGCGCACGACCGCGCCAACGGCCACCGCGGCGTCGTAGCGCTCGGTGGCGAGCGCACGCCGCACCGCGACCGGGATCTCCCAGGCACCGGGGACCCAGAGCACGTCGATGTCGTCGAACTTCACGCCCTGCCCTACCAACGCGCCCACCGCCCCCTCGGCGAGTGGCATGGTGATGCCCTCGTTGAAGCGACTGGCGATGACGACAATGCGGCGACCTTCACCGCGCGGACTACCGTTGAACTCGGCCATCAGGAATACGTCTCAGATTGCGAACAGGTGACCGAGCTTTGTGCGCTTCGTTTCGAGATACGAGGCGTTTTCGTCGGTGGAGGGAGCTTCGATGCGGACTCGATCCTTGAGGATCAGACCGTAGCCATCGAGACCCACGAGCTTGCGGGGATTGTTGGTGAGCAGGCGAATGGAGCGCGCACCCATGTCGAGCAAAATCTGGGCGCCGATGCCATAGTTGCGGAGGTCGTCCTTGAAACCCAACTGTTCGTTGGCTTCCACCGTGTCGGCGCCTTTGTCCTGCAGTTCGTACGCCTTGAGCTTGTTGAGCAGCCCGATGCCGCGACCTTCCTGATCGAGATACACGATCACGCCCTTGCCTTCGGCCTGAATCATCTGCATGGCGGTATCGAGCTGCCAGCCGCAATCGCAACGACGCGAGTGGAAGACGTCGCCGGTGAGGCACTTCGAGTGCATGCGAACGAGCACGCCTTCCGCGTCGGCCACGTCGCCGAAGGCAATCGCAATGTGCTCACGCGCGTCGACGTCGTTCTTGTACCCCACGATGCGCCACTCGCCGTAGTCCGTGGGGAGTCGTGCTTCGGCCACGCGATGCACCAAGCGTTCGTTCTTGAGGCGGTACGCCACCAATTGCGCAATCGTGATGAACGTGAGGCCATGCGTCTTTGCAAAGACCTCGAGCTGCGGACGACGCGCCGTGGTGCCGTCCTTGTTCAGGATCTCACAGATCACGCCAGCCGACCGCAGACCGGCAAGCCGAGCGAGGTCGACGGCGGCTTCGGTGTGTCCCACGCGCTGCAGCACGCCGCCGTCACGCGCACGCAGCGGATGAATGTGCCCCGGCACGCGAAGATCCGCGCGCGTGCTACCGGGGTCGACGGCGACGCGAATGGTGGTGGCGCGATCACTAGCGCTGATGCCCGTGCTCACGCCGTACTTCGCCGCGGCATCGATGCTGACGGTGAAGGCGGTGTGCATCGCTTCGGTGTTTTCGTCGACCTGCATCTCGAGTCCGAGATGATCGGCGAGGGCATTCTCCATGGCGAGGCAGATCATACCCTTGGCGTCGAGCATGAAGTTGACCATTTCGGGCGTCACCATTTCGGCGCCGCAGACCAGGTCGCCTTCGTTCTCACGATCTTCGTCGTCGGCGACGATTACGAACTTGCCGGCCGCAATGTCGGCCAACGCCTGTTCGACGGTGCCGAACGTCAGTTCCTGCGCCTCGTCGCCCGCTGCCGTGCCCGTTGCCGTGCGCGTTGCCGTCATGCGACTTCAACCCCTGCGCTGCGCCAAGGCGTCAGCAACCGTTCGACGTGCTTTGCAAGCACATCCGCTTCGACATGCACCCGATCGCCGGCGACGAGTTCGCCGAGCGTGGTGTGCCGTTTGGTGTATTCGATAATGGAGAGCTGGACACCGTCGTCGAGCAACGCGTTCACCGTGAGGCTCACACCGTTGACGGTGATGGAGCCGTGCGCGACCATGAGCGGACGCAAGGCGACAGGAAGGACCACGTCGATGAGCCAGGCGTCGCCGACTTGCTCGGTGCGCGTGACGACGCCGAGGTCGTCGACGTGGCCGAGCACCAGGTGGCCGCCGAGACGATCACCGAGGCGCATGGCGCGCTCCAGGTTGACGTGCGAGTCGGGGCGCCACGCATCAATCGTGGTGCGGCCGAGGGTGGTGATGACGGCGGCGACCGTGAACCACGCGCTGCCATCGTCATGCGCGCCATGTGCGCGCACGGTCAGGCACGCGCCATTGACGGCGATGCTCTCGCCGTCGATCAGGTCGGTATAGCGGCAGCGGATGCGCAACTCGCGCCCGGCCGGCGTGTCGGCGACGTGGGTAATAAGTCCCAGGTCGTCCACGAGCCCCGTGAACATCCTCTCGTCAGTCTCCAGAAACAGCGTAGACGGTCATCAGGTCGGCACCCAGTGCCTTCCGCTCCACGACGCGCATCCGAGGCGCCTGCCCGGCCCGCTGCGCCGGAAGCGCGGCGAAGGCCGACAAGGCGCCGGCGCCGAGGATAACCGGTGCCTGAAAGATAACCAGTCGGTCGACGAGTCCGGCGGCCAGTAGCGAAGAACCGAGGATAGCCCCGCCCTCAACCAACAGATGCCGGACGCCGCGGGTGCCCAATTGCCTCAGGGCCTCAGCGGTGGAGGCGACAACGACGGTCTCCACGCCGGCCTCGCGGAGGGCCGACTCCGCGTCCGGAAAGGCGCCACAGGTGAAATCGATCACGGGGAGTTCACGGGCCGACTGGACCAGCTGCCCGCCGAGCGGCAGCCGGGCGCCCCGGTCGAAGACCACCCGTAACGGCGGGCGTCGCGGCGGCGTGCCATGGCGGACGGTGAGTGCCGGGTCATCGGCTAGGGCGGTACCGATTCCGACGCCGATCGCATCACTGTCGGCCCGCAGCGCATGGACGGCCGCGCGGGCCTCCTCGCCGGTCAACCAACCGGGCTGGCGCGAGGCGTCGACAATGGCGCCGTCGATGGAGACGGCCAGTTTCAGTGTCACGAAGGGGCGACCCGCCCCCCGCGCCACGAAGAAGAACGGCGCGTTCTGGTCGAGCGCCTCGCGCTCGAGCACCCCGGCGCTGACCGCGATCCCGGCCGACTCGAGGCGGGCGGACCCGCCGGCGGCCTTGGGGTTGGGATCATGCGCGGCGAAGACGACCCGAGACACGCCGGCCGCGATGAGGGCTTCTGAACAGGGGCCAGTCTTTCCCGTGTGATTGCAGGGCTCGAGCGAGACATAGGCGGTGGCCCCACTCGCGCACGGGCCGGCTTCCATGAGCGCGGCGACTTCGGCGTGGGCCTGGCCATATTCGGCATGCCACCCTTCGCCGACGATCCGCCCGTGCTGCACGATTACCGCGCCGACCTTGGGATTGGGCGCAACCCGACCCGCGCCACGCTCGGCGAGTTCGAGGGCGCGACGCATGAAGCGGACGTCGTCGTCCGACGATGTGGGCAGCGGCCCGTTAGAACCTGAAAGCGATACCGAGCGATCCGTAGCGATACCCTTCATCGGCCTTCCGGCCGCCGAACTGATTGACCGTTTCCCGCACGGTGCCTTCGCTCGACCAGCCGTACTCGCCCACGAGCCTAGCCAGACCGAGACCGAGCGAGGCGTTCACGAAGGCGGTGTTTCGCTTGGTCGTGTAGCGCAGGTCGGGAAGCTCCACGAGAAAGCGCTGATTGGCACCGAGTACGGTTTCGTTGACCGACGCCCGCAGAGATGCCGAGCCTTCGATTTCATCGCGGCCCACGCCGGCGGCAATCCCGAAGATGGCGAAACGCTTGCTGGCCACGATGCGCAGTGCGTTCGACGTGACCGATGTGCCGGTGACGGTGAGCGTGTCGTTGTTCGGCGTGTAGCCGAGATCGACCGTCGGCATCTTCCGACGCATGTAGCTCACGCTGAGACCAGGAATGAAGGACGATTCCTGCAGTGCACCAACGCGCACGCCGTACTGAAAGGCGAACCCGCCATCCTTGGGCGCGACCTCGAATTTCGATTCCTTTACCGTCGGCAGATACGACGCGCCCAGCAGTACGTCGACACCGAGCGTGTTGGTGAGGCCAAGGGGGATGCCCGGGAAAACACCGATCGCGGCATCGGCCGACGGCAGCGGGATCGGCGTGCGCGCCGCACCGAAATCGGAGCCGACGGCGGAACCGGTCACGCTGATCGGCACCGAATTCTTCGGCAGCTGGCCGTCCACCGCGCTCACCCGAAACGAGAACGCACGCTTGGGCCAACCACCCAACGTCCCGCCTTCGCCGAGCACGGGATTACCGGATGACACCGCGATACCGATCTGCGGCACGACGAAGCCGAACAGATCGCGTCCCTTTTGGCAGGCGTCTGCCCCCGACACGACGCCGGGCGTCACGGTGCACGGCCCCGACGTCGTCTGTGCCGCGAGCGACGACGGCTGTCCTGCCCCAATTGCCGCGAACACGACGGCGGTGAGGCCAGCCACACGCCGCTGACGGGCACTCATGTGACTACCCCATCGAGGCGAACGCGACCCGTTCCTGGGACGACTGTGCCGCACTCCCACGCATCGATCCCGCACTCTGCGGCGCGCGCAGTGATGGCGCGCACGTTCTCTTGTGCCGTGATGACGACCATTCCCACTCCCATGTTGAAGGCTCGGAACATCTCGAGGGGAGCAACGGCTCCCGCTTCAGCAAGTACCCGGAAGGTCGAGGGGACGGTCCACGACGACGTGTCGACGTCGGCGTCCAGTGTGACGGGGAGCGCACGATTCAGGTTACCCGGAAGGCCACCGCCGGTGATGTGCGCCATCGCGTGCACGTGGCCAAGCATGGGCTTCAGACATTGCAGATACGAGCGATGCACCGCGAGCATGACATCGGCGACACTGGCACCACCCGCGTCGGGAAACGCATCGTGCACGCCGAGCTTGAGTCGATCGCTGATGATGCGACGCGCCAGCGAATACCCGTTCGTATGCAGTCCGTCGCTGGCCAGCGCGACGAGCGCATCGCCTTCGCGCACATTGGCACTGGTGATGACCTGCGACTCGTCGACGATGCCGACGATGAAGCCGGCGAGATCGTAGTCGGGGGGCGTATACACGCCCGGCATTTCGGCCGTCTCACCACCGATCAACGCACAGCTGTTCTCGCGGCACCCCGCCGCCACACCGGCCACCACACCTTCCACGACATGCGGCAGCAGCTTCCCGAATGCGACGTAATCGAGGAAGAACATCGGCACCGCCCCCTGCACGAGAATGTCGTTCGTGCAGTGATTGACGAGGCAGTGTCCGATGGTGTCGTGACGGTCGGCGTCTATCGCGATCTTGATCTTGGTGCCGACGCCGTCGGCGCTCGAGACCAGCAACGGCGCGCGGTAGCCCTCAGGGACACGGAACATGCCGCCGAATCCGCCGAACGCACCGCGCGCACCGGCCGTCAACGTGGACTGCACGAGCGTGGCGAGACGGTTCTTCGAATCTTCGGCGGCGTCGATGTCGACGCCCGCCGACCGATAGGTGAGCGGGGATTCGCCGGACGTGCTCACGCGCGGAGATCCTCGTCGAACGCCACCAGCTGACGGAACTCCTGCACGCGCGCGTCGATATCGGCGCGTGTGATTTCGAGCAGTCGACCGTTCGAGAACTTCTCGACGGCGAACGACCCCATCGCCGAGCCCACGACGACGGCACGTCGCATGGACGCGTCGCTCAAGTCGCCGCTGGCGGCGAGCGAGCCGATGAAGCCGCCGGCGAAGGAATCGCCGGCGCCGGTGGGATCGAACACCGACTCGAGCGGATACGCGGGGGCGAAGAAGACGCTCTCGCGCGTGAACATGAAGGCGCCGTGTTCGCCCTTCTTGATGAGCACGTGCTTCGGTCCCTTGTCGAGAATCCAGCGCGCGGCCTGCACCAGGTTGGTGTGCTCCGTGAGCTGGCGTGCTTCGCCGTCGTTGAGCGTGATCAGATCGACATGACCGAGCAGCTCGATGAGTTCCGGGCGACGCGACTCGATCCAGAAGTTCATGGTGTCGCACGCGACCAAACGTGGCTTCTCAACCTGCTCGAGCACCTGCAGCTGCAGGCGCGGATCGATATTGGCGAGAAATACGAACGGCGCCTTGCGGAACTGCTCGGGAATGTTCGGGCGAAAGTTGGAGAACACCCCGAGATGGGTCTCGAGCGTTTCGGCCGAGTTGAGATCGTGGCGATAGCGGCCACGCCAGCGGAAGCTGGAGCCGCTGACCTTTTCGAGTCCGGCCAGATCGACACCACGATCGGCGAGCGGCTGCAGGAGATCCACGGGGTAGTCGTCACCGACCACACCCACGAGCTGCACGGGCGCAAAGTGCGACGCCGACGACGAGAAGTAGGTGCCCGATCCGCCAAGCACATCATCGGCCTTGCCGAACGGCGTCTCGACGGAATCGAGCGCGACGGAACCGACGACGAGAACCTGACTGGCGGTACTGGGGAAACTGCTCACATGCGCTCCGGCGCGGACAGTCCGAGAATGCGCAATCCGGCGGCGATGCCGAGCTGCGTGGAACGGGCGAGCACGAGGCGCGCGCGCGTAATGGCCTCGGGTTCGCCGAGGACGTGATGCTTGTGATACCAGGTGTGGCCGGCTCGGGCCGTTTCCAGCAACCACGCCGCGATGCGATGCGGCTCGAGGTTGTCGGCCGCGCCCTTCACGGTCGCGGGGAAATCGAGCAGCTGCTTCACGAGTTCCTGTTCGGCGGGCTCCGTGAGCACCCCAAGGTCGACGCCGTTGCCGGTGACCGTGGTCGCGTCGATTTCGCCGACGCGGAAGATGCCGCACATGCGCGCGTGCGCCATCTGTACGTAGTACACCGGGTTCTCTTCCGACTGACTGCGGGCGAGATCGACATCGAACACGAGCTGCGAGTCGCCCTTGCGCATGAGGTAGAAGTAGCGCACGGCATCGCGACCGACTTCGTCGATGAGATCGCGCACGGTGACGTACGAACCGGCGCGCTTGGAGATCTTCACTTCTTCCCCGCCCTTCATGACGGTCACCATCTGATGCAACACGTAATCGGGATAGCCCTTGGGAATCCCAATCGCGAGTGCCTGCAGTCCAGCCCGTACGCGCGTGATCGTGCTGTGGTGATCAGCGCCCTGCACGTTGATCGCGCGATGATAGCCGCGCTCCCACTTCGTGACGTGATACGCGACGTCGGGCACGAAGTAGGTGTAGTCTCCGCCCTTGACTGCACTCTTCTTCATCACGCGATCTTTGTCATCACCGAAGTCGGTGGTGCGAAGGAACAGCGCGCCGTCTTCTTCGTACGTGTGCCCCGACTGCTTCAGCCCCTCGACGGTCTTGTTGACCGAGCCATCGGTGTAGAGCGAGCTCTCGAGGTAGTAGGTATCGAACTTGACGCCGAACGCCTGCATGTCGAGGTCCTGCTCATGGCGCAATGCCGCCACGGCGAACGCCTGCATCGCGGCGAGGTCGTTGCCCGCCGCGTCCTCCGCATGTTCGACGACATAGCGTTCGGCAATCTCTCGGATGTAGTCGCCGTGATAGCCGCCTTCCGGAATCTCGAGCGGCGCGCCACCGATGGCGCGCACGTGCGCCTGCGTGCTCTTCGCGAGGTTGGCGATTTGCGCGCCGGCGTCGTTGTAGTAGAACTCGCGATCGACCTTCCAACCGGTGTACTCCAGCAGCGTACTGATCGCGTCGCCGAGGGCCGCCTGACGACCGTGGCCGACATGCAGGGGACCGGTGGGATTGGCCGACACGAACTCCACGACCACGCGCTCACCGTGGCCGATGTCGAGCCGTCCGAAGGTGTCGGGCGACTCGAGAATGGTGAGCAGGCCGCGGGCCTGAAAGCCAGGATCGAGACGGAAATTCAGAAACCCCGGGCCGGCAATTTCCGCGGCCGTCACGCCGACGCTCGCCTTGTCCATCGCCGCGATGAGTGCTTCGGCAATGTCGCGCGGCTTCTTGCCGAGCGGCTTCGCAAGGGTCATGGCGAGATTGGTCGCCCAGTCGCCGAACGACGGATCGCGCGGCCGCTCGAGAATGGGGGAAACGTCGTCAGGCGCACCAAGCGTGCGCGCGGCGCGCGAGAGCTCGGCACGCAGGGCGTCGGCGTGAGTCACGGGGTCCGGGATGTCGAGAAGGAATACGCGCGAACGGCTCGCGTCATTCGGAAGACGAGGACGGCGTACTGGGCGAAGGCTTCGACGCGCTCTTGCTGTCGCTCTTCGTGTCGCTTTTGCTGTCGCTCGCGCTGTCGCTCTTGGTGCTGCTCTCGGCGGGCGAGGAGCCACCGCTGGTACGCTGGTCCTTCTTGCCGTCCTTGCCGTAATCCGTGATGTAGAACCCGGATCCCTTGAACAAGAGACTGGCGCCACCCGAGATGATACGCGTGGCCACTCCCGTTCCATCGGGCGTCGGAATGCTTTCCGGAACTTCAGAGATCTTGAAGCGCGCCTCGATGATGGACCCGTCGGGGCAGCGGAACTCGTAAGTCGGCATGGCTACGTTACTTGGCTAGGGTCAGACAGCCTTGAAACGTAGCCCGGTAGGCCCCGTGGTTCAACGGGTACGGTTCAGGTCACGGTAAGGGTCGCTGCACCGGGCGTATACATCACCGTGAGCGTGGAGAGATTGTCGGCGCGCTGGGGCGACGGCTGCCAGACACCGGCGCTGTTAAAGAGCGCGCCGTGATTGGGGCAGCGGAAGCTGGTGCCATTCACCACGTTGATGGTGGTGCCCGCATGTGGGCAGCGCATGGAAAAGGCCGCGAAGCTGGTGGCGCTGAGGCGCGACACGGCGACCGGGCCTCCGTTCACGTTGCCGACACTTCCGGCGACGCCGCCCACGATGGCCAATGCGGGCCAGGCGGCGAGAGTCACGACGAGTCCGGCGGCGGTCACGCTGAGCGTCACCGCGATCGTGCGTGACGCGACGCCGTTGGCGCTAACGGTGACGGTGGCGGAGTAGCTGCCCGCGGCCAGCGCACCGGCACTCGGGCGCACCGTGAGGGTGGCAGGCGCGGTGGTCTGATTGAGGATGGTGGTAATCCATCCAGTACCGCCGGCTCCGTAGGACACCGTGGCGACCAACCCGGTCAGCGTGCCGCCGCCGCTGTTGTTGCACTGCACGACCTGGGCGGCAGACGTACTGCCAAGGGGCGCCGTGAACGAGAGGGCCGATGTCGAGATCTGCAGGGCGGCGGGGGTGGTCGGATCCTGCACGAGCAGCGAAACGCTCACGGTTTGCGCGCCGTTGGTGATGCCGATGCCCGCAATGTTGACCGTCGCCGTGTAGTTCCCGATCGGCAGCGTGCCGCGCTGCGCCGACAGCGTGAGCGTGGAGGGAGCCGACGCCTGACTAAGGGCCAGCGACAGCCAGCCCGTGCGTTGCCCCGGCCCGTAGGTGAGCGTGACGGCCAGTCCGCCGAGAATGCCGCCGCCGTCGTTCGAGATGGCGACAGTCTGTGGAGCGGGGACGCTGCCGGTGAGCGTGGTCAGGAACACGACCGCGTTGCGTTCGAGCCCGAGCACGGGCGGCGTGAGGGTGCCGCCGATCAACAGCGACCCGTCGCTGTTGCGCCGAACGTCGAGCGCCGCCAGTCCGGCGGTGGGTTGCCCACCAAGCCACGTCCCGTCGTTGGCGAACACGGCCCCGTGGTTGGGGCAGCGCAGACCGTTGGGCTCCACGTTGACGATCGAGCCGCGGTGCGGGCAGACCAGCGACAGCGCACGGAACTGCGCGCTGGCGAGCCGTTCGACCATAACCGGCGCCGCCGTCCCGGAGACCACGACCGTGCGGCCGCCGATCTGCGCCAACTCCGGAATGGTGGCCGGATCGAAGCGGAAGGGCGTCGGTATCGCATCGAGCACCTGCTCCGGCCCGCTGATGATGCCGTCGCCGCAGCCCGACACCAGGACACCGAGCGAGAGGACGGAGGCCGAGGCCAGAAACTGACGCCGGTCGACCCGATGGCAGCCGCCGCAGAGCGACCGATCGGATGACAGCGCGGACGAGAGCTCGGACGATGGATCGAGAGGCATACTGGATACTAACGCGGAACGCCATGCTGTCGAGTTCGGACATCACGACGACGTTCATCAATTCGTCACGCGAGGATCATGCGGGTATCACGTTCTTCGCGTGCGGCCCCGTGCGACAAGCTGCATGTTAGCGAGACGGTCGGCTGTTCAGGGTGCCGACCCCTCCTTCCCCACTGGAGCGCGCTGCGTGTTCTCGACTTGCCTGTACTGCCACGGCTCCCTCGGCCGGAACGAGGTGCTGGAGGAGTTTCCGATTGGCCGTCGGATCGCGTTCGACGCGCGTCGCGGGCGCCTGTGGGTGGTGTGTCGCGGGTGCCGCAATTGGAATCTCTCGCCGCTCGAGGAGCGATGGGAGGCGGTGGAAGCGTGTGAGCGACTCTACCGCGAGACGCCGGTGCGCGTGAGCGGTGACCAGATCGGACTGGCCACGCTGAGCGAGGGGCTGGACTTGGTGCGCATCGGGACGCCGCTGCGACCGGAGTTCGCGGCGTGGCGCTACGGTGGACGCCTGCGCAAGCGGCGGCTGCAGTTACCCGACGCGCGGGCCACCGCGTCGGCGTTGTTGAGTCAGAGCGCGGCGCTGGTGGTCGGCGCGGTGGCGGCGCTAGCCGGCGTGACGTGTACCCTGACGAGCAGCCGTCGATGGCAGCGCGCGGTGGTCGACCCGCTCGAGCACGTGGAAGCGCGACTGCAGTACGACCGCACCATCGCGCACGTGCGCACGCCCGACGGACTGCTGCGGCCGTTGCGGTTCAGTCATATCGCGCGACTCGAAATCATCGCCGACGAGAACCAGCCGTGGGTGCTGCGCGTGGCGCACGCGCAGGGCATCACGGATCTCGATCAGGCGCAGGCCATACAGGTGGCGAGTCCACTGCTGGCGCGACTGAACACGCGCGGCGGCACGCCGGGCCAGGTGCTCGATGCCACCCGCCGCATTACCGAAGCCGGTGATGCGGAGCAGTACATCCGCAGCAGCAGTGCGCTGCGGGTCACGCGTCGTGCGAAGAATACGATATTCTGGGACGACGACGTGGGCGTCCTCGGACTCACCGGCACCGAGCGCCTGGCGCTCGAGATCGCGATGAACGAGGACGCCGAACGTCAGGCCATGCAGGGCGAACTCAGCGCACTCGAAGACGCCTGGCGCGACGCCGAAGAGATTGCCGAGATCGCCGATCGCATGTTTCTGCCGTAGCGGCTACGGCTCGCCGTTACGGCGTGCCGGTCTGGCCGCGAATCTCACCGGCCGGGAAGGTTGAGGAGTGCACGTTGACATAGGCGTTGCCCGTGCGCAGGAGCGTCATGAGCGAGTCGAGCGCGATGGGCGGCTGTCCACTGATGCCGCGAATATCCGTCGCCGTAAACGTGCCCGTGAGCACGCCGCTGTTGCTGGTCTGGGTCTGCTTGACCAGATCGACGATGACGCCCGCGGTGGCGGTGAGGCCGGCCGGGGCGTGGATGTGGGCACCGGTCGGGATCGAGGCGATGCCCTGATACGTCACGATGTACGTGACCGATGTGCCGTTGCGGGTGAAGACGGCGGCGCCGTTGGCGCTGGTGGTCACCGGATTCGGGCGCTCGTTGGCGCCGTTGAGCAGGGCGAGGATCCCGTTGGGCAGCACGGTCACGGTGCCCGACATGCCGGCATGCAGCGAGCACACATACGGGTAGCTGCCGGCAGTGGGGAAAGTGCGCGCCGCCGTCGTACTGGCGACGGTCGCAATGTTCGTCGGGGCCCCCGCCGACTGGAACAGCACGTTGTGCGCGATGCTTCCGAAGGCGAAGGTGACCACGCCACCTTCCGCGATCGTAATGGCGGGCGGCGTGAAGACATTGGCGTTCGTCGCCTCGACGGAAGCGGCGGCAGCCCCACTGATTGGCGCGGTCACCGTGAGCGAGGCGCTGCCCGTGGCGGTGACTCCGTCACGCGTGAGCGATGCGCCAACCGAAGCGGCGCCCGGAGCGATGGCGGTGACGAGTCCGTCGACGCTGATGATGGCCTTCGTGCGATCGGCGGTCGTGTACGTCACGCCAGTGACACCGGCGATAGCATTGCCGCGGGAGTCACGGGCGGTGGCAGTGAGCTGCGTGGTGCTGCCTATCGCCGGTGTCAGCGCGGCCGCCTGCACGGCCAACGTGGCGAAGCGCTGCGCGACATCGACCGCGACGGTACCCGACACCGATCCGCTGGTCGCTGTGATAGTGGCGGAGCCATTGCCGGTGGCCGTCACCGTGGCGCTGGCGCCGGATCCAGCGACGGTCGCGACGGCGGCGTTGCTCGTGGTCCAGCTCACGGCGGCTCCGCTCAGCGTGGCCTGACTCGCATCCTTCACCACCGCCGAGAACGACCGCGTGGCACCGATCGCGGTCAGCGCACCGGTTTCGGAGGCACTCACGGCGACTGATGCCGCGACGACAACAGGCGTCGGTGTGGTGCCGCCATCGCCGCCGCTGCAGGCCGCGAGGGTGAACAGCAGCAACATCTGGGCGGCGCGCGTACCGCGTGCATCGCGGACTGTGGTGAACATCGGTCGGTCTCCCGGCGAGAAAGGATCGACGACGCGGACGTGCATCGCCTCCGGGGGGTAGAGCGAACGAGTGACGAAACTATTCCAGCGGCAGCGTTGAGATCTCGAGCCGTTCAAGCAGGTGAGCCGCCGAGGGGGCCCGGTGGGCCGCATCATTCGCGGTCATGGCCGCGATGAGTGTGTCAAGCGGCGGCGGCCAGGCGGCCACGTCGGTGCGCGCGTACTCGCCCATGTCGTCGCCCAAGCGTTTGCCGATGAGCGTGACCGGCATGTCATTCCGTTGCATGGCGTGCCCCGCGAGACACTCCTGCAACACCACGCCCAGTGCATACAGGTCGCTGGCGGATGACGCCGGCGCGCCGACGAGCTGTTCAGGAGCGAGATACTCAGGCGTCCCCACTGTCGCGCCGACGAGGCGTCCCGACAGCGCGGCGTCGCCGGCGCGCTGTACCGACTGCGCCCGCTGCGCGGCGTCGCGAAGCGCGTGCGCGATGCCGAATCCCGTGAGCTTGACCTGTCCGCCGGGCGTGATGCGAATGTCGCTCGGCTTGATATCACCGTGGATCACGTGGTGCGCGTGCGTCGCCGCCAGCGCGCGCAGCAGTTGCCGCGCCAGTGCGATCACGGCGTCGGCCGGCAACGTCCCCCAATGGCGGAGCACGCTGGCGAGCGACACGCCCGGCACGAACTCCGAGGTCACGAACGGAACACCGCGCTCGTCGCCGACGTCCCGCACCTGCGCCACGTGCGGATGCTCCACGCGGCTCGCCGTCGACACATCGGCAGTCAGCAACGCGCGCGCGTCGTCGTCGAGAAAGAGCCGTTCGGGCCGGAGCACGCCCAGCGCCACGGTTTCACCACGCGCAACATCGAACGCGCGATACAGCACGCCGCGGTCACGCGCCCCGAGTATGGCGTCGATGCGATAGCGCTGCGCGACGGTGCTGCCCAGCGCGAAAGGCGTGATGTCACCGTCGGCGTGTCGCGGCATCGGCAGCGACAGCGACAGCGGAAGCGAGCGCGGAAGCGTGCGCGGGAGTGTGCGCGGGCGCTCTACGCGAACCCGACTTGGCAGTACGGTGCGCGACGGCTCCACCGCAACGGGATGCTCCGCCGTGACCGACGTCGCGACATCAAGCGAGAGCAACCGACTGAGCGCGACATGGTCGTGCAGATCACGGCGCGCGAGCATTACGTCGCGAGTGAGGTCCCGCCGCTCGCGCTCGAGCCGGCGCACCGGCGCGACCACGACGCGGTGTGCGATCAGCGCAGCGAATACGGCGAGCAGGAAACCGAGTGCGCTGGCGATGGCCATCGCACGTCGCAGCGCCGTGATCGTCGGCACGTCGACCTCGGCAGGGCGCAACACGAGATAACCACCGACCTCCGTGCCACCGGCGGTGTTGAGCGCCGTCGCGTGCGCGCGCCACTCGCGACCGTTTATGACGAGCGGGGCCTGCCCTGATGCCCGGCGCCGAACGGCCGAACGCAGCGACGCATCGCGCGACAACGTCGATGCCGCCACATGAGCCACGCCGTCGGTGGTGCGTACATAGAAGACCAACGCACTGCCCGTGGCCGTCGCGATGTCGACCGCCATCGCGGAGTCGAGGAGTCGCGTGGCAACCAACACGCCGAACGGCGAGCCTCCGGGTGCGGCGACCGGGACGGCGGTCGCTTGAAAGAGTGCGGAATCCCCGGAGCCTCCGAAGCCGGTCATCACCTGTCCACGGAGCGCCCCTGAGATCAGTGCGACGTTGGCGAGCTGATCGCCGGAGGCCGACGGTTCGTCGGACTTCGCCACCAGCATCCCCGACGCGTCGGTGATGAACACCCACGAGGCATCGAGTTGCTCGGCGGCCTCGAACGTCTGGTCGAGGATGTCGTCACGACGGCTTTCGGCGACGAGCGTGCGAAAGTACGGCCCTTGTACGAATACGCGCGCGCCGCCGGCGAGACTGCGGCCACGTCCAGCGAGGAGCTGCGCGACGAGGTCGGCTGATTGCTCGAGCGCGCGCACCGCGCCGGCATCGGCGGCGCGTCGCGCTTCGGTGCGCGCCACCGTGAACACCGTCCCCAATACCAGGGCGACGATGGTCACCACTCCCACGAAAACGCGCGCGGTGACGTGCATCGCCGACGCCGCTAGTACCGGTCAGCGCGCGATGTCGCGTAGGGCTGTCCGAACTTGTTGGTGTGGGGCTTGGGCACGTAGCCGCGCCCGTCGAGGGCCACCACGATGTCGGAGAGACCGTCGACGGGAACGGTGATCGTTTCTACGTGTTCGGGTGCCCGCTCATGCCACACGTGTAGCCGCCATGTTCCTGCCGGCACGCCCGGGAGCGTGAACACACCGGATGATTGTGCCCGTGCGACATACGGCGTGGGGACGGCAACCACATAGCTCACCATGCGCGCGTGGATGTTGCAGTAGATCGCGTACACGCCGGCCTTGGGGAACGTGGCCGCGCGGCTCTTCCCGGTGCGGTACAGTCCGAGATCGAAGGCCCCGAGTGCGGAGTTCGAGAACACGTTATGGCTGAACGGATCCTGATTGGGGAACGCGACCGCACCGCCGACGCCGATGGTCTGCACGCGCGGTACGAACTCGCGGAGTCGCATCCCCACCGATGCCTTGACCATGGCGACGGTGGGCATGCGCGGTCGCTCGCCGTCCGCCTCGAGGTAGATCACCGCGTCACCGAGCGTGGCGGGCGCGCCGTTGGCCGTCTCGATCACCCGCAACTGGCCGCGCACGGCACCCTGCGCTCCGAGCCTCGCGGCGGTTCCGACGCCGCACAGCGCAGCACCGTACGCGAGCGCGTACGCGAACGCGGCGAATCGCAGGTATCGCGAGGGCCGCGAGCGATGCGTGCGACGCGTGCGAGCCAGGGTCATAGCTCGATCCCGAAGCCGATATTGAGATGGCGGGCATGCTGTAGTCCGGCGGCGTAGCGGGTCTTGAAGTCGCGCAGTTCAAATGAGAAGAGGAGCGGCTGCGCCGGACGCCACATCGCATGCACCGCACACACACTGTTACGACGACGATCTGCGCTGGCGCCCAACACGCGATCGGTGCCGCAGCCCACGCCAGCGATCACACGCGGGTGCCACTGCGCATTGATCTGCACCCATCCGGCGACGTCGGTGAGCGGCACCCCAGGTTTGTCGACGTTGTCGCCCAGGACGCCGAAATTCTGACCGATGGCGCCGCCGCCGAGCCCTCGGAGGAGTCGGCCTCGATACGCTTCGCCGCGCACCTCGACGCCATGTCCAAGGGCGACGCGTCCATCGGCGCTGGTGGCCCAACTCGTCAGGTTGGTGTCGCCCACGGCCCGCAGCCACCCGCGGTGGGCACCGACCCCGACCTCACCGCCGCGCTGGATGACCGACTGGAGCCCGGCGACATCCTCCTCGATGCCCCAGCGCAGTCTGGCTCGCGACTCGAGCGCCGGTCGCCCACTGAGTTGGCCGGCGTCGGGCCCTGCCGCGTCGGTCACATGGCGGTCCGCGCTAAAGGGCGACATGACCGCCCCCTGCAGCGCGATCGAGACCGGCGTGACGGCGCCGCGCCGCCAGAGCTCGCGTGTCACGCGTAGCTGCGGCAACCAGTTCCACAAATTTCCCGCTGCCGTGAACGTGGGGATCGCCACGCCGGCCGCGGTGATCGGCGTGAGATCGGAGATGAGCGGCGTTTCCATGCCGACCATCACCTCCGTGCGCGGCCACACCAGCATGGCGCGCGCCGTGCGCAGGCGCGGTTCGGGAAAGAGCGGCGGGATCGGATCGAGTGCACGCGAGAAGAAATCGAGCTCGACATCGGCCACGAGTACACCGCCCAGCACACTGTCCACGCTGACGCTCGCGCCCACGAGCGACTGACGCATGGACAGTCCGAGGGTATGCAAGCCGGTGGAGCCGTACCGGGGGTCGGCCGGTCGGGCCACCGCCGCGAAGGTCGGCACCTCCGAATTCGAAGCGATGCCGGTGGTGCGCCAGCCATTCACGATCAGCCGGGCGGAGAGTTCGAGCTGCACCCGTGAGCGCAAACGAACCTGGGTGGACGACTCGGTCGCAAGTTGCTGGCGAAGCAACGCCAGTGCTGCCTCGGCGCGCTCCAGCCGCGCGGCAATCGAATCGAGTACCACGCGTGCCGCCGTGGAATCGCGGGCCAGCGAATCGCGCGCCGGTGGCCCCTGGGCATGCAGGCCGCGGGCGCTGACGGTCAGCAGCAACGCCGACCCGAGACGGACCAACCGACGGGGAGTGAACACGACTCCAATCAGTGGTGCGATTGGATCGAGCGCAACGTGTTCCATGATCCATCGGTGGCGCCGGCGAGCCGTCAGCGCGCGCGCGGATGCAGTGTCACGAGCGTCGGCCAGCGCTCGTCGGCGACCACGACCGTGCTTCCCTCCCCAAACGACCAGGCCAGCATGCCGACGCCAGAGACATCGGTGCCCAAAGACTGACCAGCCGCGAACGCGCCGCGAATCGTGAGCGAGCGAAACAGCCATGGGTCTGAGACGACGTACTGCATCACCAGCGCATCACGCCATTTGTACGCGAGCACCGCCGCCACCTCACCATCGAGATCTGTGGTCCACGCAGCGACCAGCTGGAGGTCGGCGTGACGAAGCGGTTGCACCGTAAAGGGGACAGCGCCTCGCACGGTCTCCAAATCGCGCGCGCGCCCTGGGAGGTCGCGCGCGCTGGCGGTGCGAAAGTCGGCGGCCAGCAGCTCGAGCAGGGGGATCGGCGTGGTCACGACGAGCGGCGCCGGCTGCAACGCGGCCAGTTCGGGTGCCCGACCGGGCGGGGAGAACACAAGCGCGGTGACGAACACCGCCGCGACCGAGGCGACGCCAAGCATCCAACGGCGCCGACTCGCGGCCGCCGCGGGTGTGCCGACTATCGGCGCCGCAACGAGCGACGCCGCCATTACCGGCTCCGCGTGAGCGGGTGACGCGGCAGCGGGTGACGCGGCAGCGGGCGCCGCGACGATCGATGCGGTCGCGATCGTGGCGCTCAGCCGGTCGTCCAAGGCCGCCGAGACGGCCGGTCGGGTGACGCGAGAGAGTCGCGTCGCGAGACTCTGGTGCACCGTGACCTCGCAACGACAGCGACGGCAGCCGAGTAGGTGCGCGTCGATCTGCGCCATCGTTTCCGGCGGCAACTCGCCGTCGACGTACGCCGCCAACAGCGTCGCCAGCACCTCGTGCCGCGCCTCGCGTGTCGCGTCGTCCTCGGGCTGTAGTCGGCCCGCGGCTGCCCCTCCCTGCCACTCACTCATGATGTCCTCGGCGCTCGTCCTTGGCCGCTCCGCGGTTCTGAGCGGGGCTCGCGGCGTCGGCCGCTGTCAGGCGATCCGAGCGCCCACTGCTGCCGACGTTCCACGATGACGCCGGCCAGTAGCCGGCGACCGCGCGAGATCCGGCTCATCACCGTGCCGATCGGCACGCCGACGATGTCGGCGATCTCGTGATATTTGAACCCTTCGATGTCGTGCAGCTCGACGGCCGAAGCGAAGTCCTCGGGAATGGCGTCGAGCGCCATTCTGATCATTTCCTCGTCGAGGCGCGCCACCACCTCGGCGAAAACGACATCGGAGTCGGTCGAGACGAACTGCTCGTGCACGTCCTCGAGACGCGACATGGGCACCAGGCGAGCACGGCGGCCGGTGCGATCGAACGCGTCGCTGAGCACCGTGCGGAGAATGCTGAAGAGCCACGGACGCACGCGCGCGGGATCGCGCAGTTCATCAAAGGCGCTCCACGCCCGCACGCACATGTCCTGCACGGCGTCTTCGGCATCACTGAAGGAGACGGTGCGCCGCGCCGCGAAGCCGAGGAGGCGATCGAGATGCGGACGCACGAGATCCTCGTAGCGCTGCTGTCGCAGCGCGAAGGCATCGGCCGAAGCGGGAGTCATACGGTGAGTGACGGGGGCACGAGGCAAACTATTCCCTCCGGGGACCGGCCGCTGGACAGCCCCTGCGGTGGCGGGCAGCTTGCTTGGATGTCCTCTTCCCGATCCTGCCGTCTTCCGCGCCCCATCACGGGAGTCCTCGCCGCCGCCCTCGCGTGTGTTGCCGTCACCAGCGCCGACGCGCAGTCACCATTGTTGACCGGCCCAGGCGTATCCGCCGACTTGGCGCGCCTTCGGGAGGCGCAGATCACCGACGTGGCCTACGACCTCGCCCTGTCGGTGAGTGCGGGAGACACGGCGACGGGGCGGGTGACGGTGTCGTTCACGCAACGCACGCCGGGCGATGTCGTCCTCGACTTCCGAGGACTGTCGGTGCGCGACGGTCGGATCAACGGCACGGCATGGCTGGAACTGGCGGCGGCCTGGAATCGTCACCACCTCGTGATTCCCGCCGCGCGTCTCCGTCCCGGTCGGAATGCGATCGAGGTGGGGTTCGCGACGCCGGTGGCCCAAGCCGGCGCCAGTATCATCCGCAACCGCGATGCCACCGACGGCAACGTGTACCTGTACACGCTGCTCGTGCCGTCGGACGCGAACCTGCTCTTCCCCTGTTTCGATCAGCCCGATCTGAAGGCGAAGGTCCGCCTCTCGCTCACGACACCGGTCGCCTGGCGCGCGCTGGCGAACGGCACAGCGATCGGTATCGACACCGCGGGCACCGTAGCGACACACCGGTTCGCCGAGACGCAGCGCCTCAGCACCTATCTCATTGCGTTCGCGGCGGGTCCGTGGGCCAGTGTCACCCGGAGCGTGGCCACGACCTCCGCGGCGGCGCCGGTACCGGTCTCGCTCTGGATGCGACAGTCCCGGCGCGCCGAAGCGGAGAGCGACACGTTGATCGAGATGAATGCGCGTGCGCTGCGCTGGCTCGGCGACTGGTTCGGCATCCCGTATGCCTTCGACAAGTTCGATGCCCTGCTCGCCCCGGCGTTCCCGTTCGGCGGCATGGAGCATCCGGGCGCGGTGTTCTACAACGAAGAGAGTTTCATTTATCGTGAACGACCGACCGTGTCGCAGCTGCTTGGGCGGCAGGCGACGACGTTTCACGAAGTGGCCCACCAGTGGTTTGGTGATTACCTGACCATGCGGTGGTTCGACGACCTGTGGTTGAAGGAAGGATTCGCGACGTACATGGCGGCCCGCATGCAGGCCGACCTCGAGCCCAGGTCGAACGCGTGGAAGACGTTCTATCTGCGCAACAAGCCGGTGGCCTATGCGACCGACGCCACGGCGGGCACGACACCGATCTGGCAGCAGCTCGGGAACCTCGATCAGGCGAAGAGCAACTACGGCCCGATCGTGTACAACAAGGCCCCGGGTGTGCTGAAGCAGCTGGAGTATCTCGTGGGGGCCGCCGCCTTTCAGCGCGGGGTGCAGGATTTCCTGCGCACCCATGCGTACGGCAATGGGACGTGGCGCGAATTGCTGGGCAACGTAGGGCGCGCCGCCAATCGCGATCTCACAGCCTGGGGACAGGCGTGGATGCTGCGCCCGGGCATGCCGCTGGTCGAGCAGCGCCTGACGGTGCGCAACGGCGTGGTGCAGCGACTGGCGTTGGTGCAACGCGCGGCACAACCGGCGCTGTCGGGTGGCGGTGCCTGGCCGCTCAAGGTGCAGGTCCTGTTGTTCTATGCCAACAAGCCGGCGGTACGTCTCCCGGTGGAAATGCGCGGCGATACCACGATCGTGAGGGCCGCCGCGGGGCGTGCGGCCCCCGACTTCGTGTTCGCGAATGATGGCGATTTTGGCTACGCGATCGTGCTCCCGGATGCGGTGAGCGTGCAGTGGCTCGAGCAGCACATCGGCAGCGTGCGCGATGACTTTCTGCGGGCGATGTTGTGGGGATCGTTGTGGGATCTGGTGCGTGAAGCACGCCTCTCCCCGGCGCGCTATGCTGACATGGTGATGCGGGAACTGCCCACCGAGCGCGACGAGCAGATCACGGGGACGCTGGTGAGCCGGCTGTCGACCGTGATCGGTCGCTACACCGACGACGTGGCGCGCGACGCGCTGCTCGCTCGAGCGGAGCCGTTGCTGTTGCGAGGCGCCGCCGACAGCACGCGGAGCTATGGGCAGCGCAAGACGCAGCTCGACGCGGCGATCGGACTCGCGCGCGTGCCAGCCTCGCTGCAACGGCTCGATCGCTGGCTCGATGGCGACACGGCGGCCGGGCTGGCGCTCCGTCCGCCGACGCGGTGGTCGATCGTGACCCGCCTGGTGGCGCGCGCGGCCCCGACGGCCTCGTCGCGGCTGGTCGCAGAAGTGCGCCGCGATTCCACCAGTGAAGGGCAGCGTCAGGCGTTCGTGGCCAGCGCGGCGCGGCCGGATTCGGCACACAAGGGGGCGTTGTTCACGCGCTGGTTTGCCGATGCCGGACTCAACGAGGAGTGGGTGACGTCGAGCCTCCGGAGCTTCCACGACGCCGATCAGGCCGCGATGACGAAGGCCTACCTTGTGCCTGCGCTCGATACGCTGCCGTGGATCCAACAGAATCGCCGCATCTTCTTTCTGGGCAGCTGGCTCGGCGCGACGATCGGCGGTCAGAGCGATGCCGAGGCGCTGGCGCAGATTGACCGTTGGCTGGCGGCGCGTCCGACGCTCGCGGCGGATCTCCAGCAGAAGATCCGGCAGAGTCGTGACGAGCTCGAGCGTACGGTGCGGATCCGGCTCGCGTTCGCGGCGGTCACTTCGCCTCCCTGAATTGCCGCTTATCCCTCATACTATGGGGACATGATGGTTCGGGTTGCGAGCAGAATTCGCCCGCCGTACCAATTTGTGACCTAGCTGGGGGGTACTCGTTGTTAATACCTTTGCTTTGAATGTGCCGTTGTCACAGCTGGGTCTCGGTTTCGTCCCACGATGACATCGGACAAGCTGACAGCAGGCCGATGCCGTGTGCTCGTGCTGCTGCCCTCCCGCTCCGCCTTCCCCTCCATCGGAGACCCTTTATGGGTAGGTTTTTCTCGCTCGCCGCGGCGCTCGCGGTTGCCGTGCTGCCGCTTCGCGCGGACGCACAAACCCGCGATATCTCGGGTAAGGTGACGCAAGCCGTCGTCGGCACCCCCATCGCTGACGTGACCGTCAGCATCGTCGGCCAGCAGGTCGGTGTCCGGACCAACGAACGCGGTGAATTCCGCATGCGCGTGCCATCGGGCGAAGTGCTCGTGCTCGCGCGTCAGCTCGGCTTCAAGCGCCAGACGATCCGCCTCGGTGCGACCGAGAACACGGCCAACTTCGTCCTCGAGAAGGACGTGCTGCAGCTGGAAGGCGTGACGGTGACGGGTCAGGCGACGACGACGGATCGTAAGGTGGCGGCGACCGCCGTGGCAACCGTCGGTGGTCCGGAGCTAAACCGCGTGCCGGCTCGTTCCATTGAAAGCAACTTGGCCGGCAAAGTGGCCGGTGCGCGCATGTTTGAAAATAGCGGCGCCCCGGGCGGCGGTGCGCAGATTCAGATTCGCGGCGCCACGTCGGTGCTCGCCTCCGGCGACCCCCTGTACGTGGTGGACGGCGTCATCATTTCGAACGCCAGCATTTCGTCGGGATCGAGCTCGGTGAGTCGCGCCTCCGGCAGCACCGGGTCGAGTCAGGACCAAGTGGTGAACCGTCTGGCCGACCTGAACCCGAACGATGTCGAGAACATCGAAGTGCTGAAGTCGGCGGCCGCGACGGCCATCTACGGCTCTCGGGCCACCAACGGTGTGGTGGTGATCACCACCAAGCGCGGCAAGCAGGGCAGAGCCACGTGGAACGTGGTTCAGCGCATGGGGACGCAGCAGGCCCAGCGTCTTCTCGGTCATCGCTCGTTCGAGAACTACGCCGAAGTGAAGCCCTATGTCGGCGGCGTGTACGGCGACTCGATCGCTCGCGCGGTGTGCGGCACCGGCGCGTGCCCGTCGTTCGACTGGCAGAAGGATCTGTATGGTCGGACGTCGCCGAGCTGGGAAACGCTCCTCTCGTCGGCCGGTGGCGCAAACAATACCCGCTACTTCGTCTCGTTGAATGACCGACAGGAGTCGGGCATCGCGATCAACACGGGCGCGCGTCGTACCGGCGGTCGTGTCAACCTCGACCAGACGATCGGCACCAAGCTCACCGTGAGCGCTGGTCTTGACGTCACGCGCAACTCTTTCCAGCGCGGATTCGGCAACAACGACAATGCCGGTGTGAGCCCGATCTATTCGCTGGCGTACAACCCGGCGATCATCGACCTGACCAAGAAGGATGCCTCGGGCCGCTACGTCCAGATGCCGTTCTACACCGGCAGCACGCGCCCCGGCTTCGGCACGTCGAACCCGTTCGAAGTCTTCAACTTCGCAGACAACACAGAGAGCGTGTGGCGCCAGGCGGGTAACGTGCGCGTCGGCTACACGGCGTTGTCGACCACCAAGAACTCGGTGCAGCTCTCGTACCTGACCGGTGTCGACCGCTTCCAGCAGGAAGGCTATCAGTACTTCCCGAACTACTTCCAGGTCGAGCCAGCCGACGGGTTCCTGGGTACGGCGAATCAGGTAAACGCGTCGAGTCTCCAGATGAACCAAGGCGTGAACGCCGTCTGGACCTACAGCCCGAACAGCAAGTGGCTGACGTCGGCAACGACGTCGTTCGGTGGCACGTACGAAACGCAAGCGCTGAATCAGTACAGCGTACGTGGACGCGGCCTGCTGCCGACGCGCAAGATCGCGTTGGGCGCGCAAGACATCGCCATCACGAACGCGCGCACCGAGTTCCGCGATCAGTCGATGTATGCGCAGACGCAGTTGCTCATGCTCGACGAAAAGCTGGCTTTGAACGCCGGCCTTCGTGCCGACCGTTCGAGTGCCAACGGAGACCGCGAGAAGTTCTACACGTTCCCCAAGTTCTCGGGATCGTACCGTTTCGTGAAGCCGCTCACGGACAAGATCGACGAGATCAAGTTCCGCGCGGCGTGGGGCCAGTCGGGCAACCGGCCGCGTTGGGCTGATCGCGACATTCTGTACGCCGACGGTGGGTTGATCGGCGGCGGCGGCTCGCTCGTCTCCGCTGGCCAGCTCGGCAGCACGATCGTGAAGCCGGAAGTCATGAACGAGACCGAGTTCGGTACGGACGCCACGCTGTTCGGCGGCCGGATGGGCGTGGAATTCTCGCGCTACCAGCGCCGTATCACGGACTTGTTGCTCACGTTCCCGCTGGCGCCGTCGTCTGGCCTGGGCACGCAAGTGATCAACGGCGGCCAGCTGTCGGTGCTCGGCACTGAAGCCGTGTTGTCGGCGGTACCGATCCGCACGCGCAATTTCGAATGGACCACGCGCATCATCTACAATCAGAACGCGCAGTTCACCGACTCCATCCCGGTGCCGGCATTCGCCGTCGGTGGTTCCTTCGGCGCGTCGTACGGACGTAACCGCATTCAGCGTGGCACGCGTTCGACGAACATCTGGGGCAACGCCCCGCTCCGTCCGAACGCCGTGCCGGGGCAGCCCAACGTCGTGGCCGACACGATCCTGTTTGACTCGAATCCGATCCATACGACGACGTTCAACAACGACTTCTCGTACAAGCGGTTCACGGTGTCGGCGTTGCTCGATTGGCGGAACGGCGGTTACGTGTCGAACATGACGAACAACCTGTGGGACGAAGGTGGTCAGTCGCGCGATTTTGTGGCCGAGGGTAAGCAGCGCTACGCCACCTTCAACAGCGGCGACATCCGACCGTACATCCAGAACGGTTCATACGTGAAGATCCGTGAAGTGACGGTGAACTATCAGGCGCCTGACGCGTTGGCGAAGAAGATTCCGGGCGCCAGTTCGTTGCGCTTCAACTTGAGTGGCCGAAACCTCGCCATCTTCTCCAAGTATTGGAGCTTCGATCCGGAGTTCAGCAACTTCGGCAACTCGAACTTCAACCGCTTCATCGATCTCGCGCCGTTCCCGGCGAGCCGTCAGTTCTTCTTCAGCGTCGACGTGGGGTTCTAAACCATGACGATCTCACTTAACACGGCCTCGTCCTCTGTGAAGACGACTTTGACATCGGTCCGGAGCATCGCTGCACTTGGTGCGGCCTTGTCCCTCGGCGCCTGTAGCGCCGACCAGCTCAACATCACGAACCCCAACACGCCCACCGTGGCAGCGGCGGCCGCTGACCCGCAGGCGCTACAGCTGCAGGCCACGGGACTGCTGCGACAGCTGCGTGGTGCCCGCGGTGGCTTTATGAGCTCGACCGGAATTTTCGGTCGTGAGTCGTACAACTACACCCCGCAGGAGGGGCGTAACACGTCGGGTTTCCTGATTGGCATTTCCGGGCAGAACCGACTCGATCCAGCCGGGTTTGCGGTTGGGAACTGGGCTGCTCAGTACGGCAATCTGCGCGACATCTTCAATCTGAAGAACGCCGCGACCGCATCGAGCTCGCTCTCCGCGGAGCAGAAGAGCGCCGTTCAGGGCTTTGCCAAGACGCTCGAAGGGTTGGAGCTGCTGTACGTGATCAGCACGCGCGACACCCTCGGCGCGGTCGTGGAGATCAAGCAGAATGCGTCTGACCTCGCCGCATTCGTGTCGCGTGACTCCACGTACAAGTACATCCTGGCCACGCTCGATGACGGCGCGGCCAACCTGGCGGCCGGCGGGAGCGCGTTTCCGTTTACCATCCACGCCGGCTTCGCCGGATTCAACACGCCGTCCACGTTCCGGTTGTTCAACCGGGCGATCGCGGCGCGAGCGGCGGCGTACTACGCCACCAGCGGCGGCGGTGCGGCGGCGTGGCAGCGTGCCCTCACAGCACTCACCGCGTCATTCCTGAACACCGCCGCGACCACGCGCGCACAGCTCGATGTCGGGCCGGTGCACGTGTACTCGGCCGCGACGGGCGACGCCAACAACCCCCTGAACGTGGTCACGGCGACCGACATCTACGCGCACGGCTCATTTCAGACGGACGCGCAGAACAAGGCGAGTGGACAGCCTGACGATCGGTACACGACGAAGATCGGTGCGCGGCCGACTCGTAACGCACCACAGGGACTTGGTATCCCGTCATCGCTGGGTTTCAACATCTACCCGGCGCTGACGAGCAGCATTCCGATCATCCGGAACGAGGAGCTCATCCTGCTTCGTGCGGAGGCGCTGTTGGCCACCGCCGACAAGGCGGGCGCGATCGCGCTGATCAATCAGATCCGGGTGAATTCGGGTGGATTGGCACCGACCACGCTGACGGCCGCGTCGAGCGATGCCGATGTGCTGACGGAGATCCTGTACAACAAGCGCTACTCGCTGATGCTCGAAGGGCATCGCTGGATCGATATGCGTCGCTACGGCCGGTTGAACCAGCTGCCGCTGGACATCACCACTGGCGTGAACGTGCATTTCGTTGCCCGCGTGATGCCGATTCCGCAGGCGGAGTGTCTGGTGCGCGTCGGCAAGCCGGCGCCGATTGCCGGGCCGGGGTGCTGAGGAGTACGGAGTACGGAGTAAGGAGTAAGGAGTACGAAGTACGGAGTGGGAAATGCCCCCGTGAGAGTCTTCTCACGGGGGCGTTTTCACAGTCGGGAGAGCGTTAGTCAGTAGCCGTCGCGCGTCCAGACGGCGATGATGCCGCAGCGTCGATCGGGGCCGCTGAATTCAGGCGGGGTGGTCGCCGGTCCGCTATAGATCTCGATACCGGCAATTTGCCGAGGCGGTGGCAGCAGGTCGAGATTGAAGAATCGCGGCAACACAATGCCATCCAGCAGGACTTGCATGGGACAGGCACCTGCCCCGTCGCCGGTCAGACTCCCGCCTTCCCGACGCGACAAGGCCACGGTTCCGGCGAACTGCTGATCCGTGATCCGTGAGACCTCGACACTGCGCGTGTTCCGCAGATAATCGGAGGCTTCACGGGAGCCGCGACGATCGATCTCGTCTTGCGTGATGAACTGTCCTTGGCCGATGAGCCGGCGCTTCTCGAATCCCAGCATGCGCATGCCGACGCGGCGCTCTTTGATGCGCAACGTGTCCAAAAGACTGTTGGAACGGGTGAGGGAATAGGTCAGCCGCAGCGTGTCGTTGTCACGGACGTCGATGATACCGGAGGTGGGCGCAAAGCCAATTCGTCGGACGACGATGAGGTATTGCCCGGGTGGTACCTGCAACATCCGGAATCGGCCGTTCTCTCCGGTCACGACGCGCGCGGAGGTGCCCACCACGGAGATGTCGGCGCTGACCAACGGGCGAAGCAGGGTATCGGTGACGACGCCATCGATCACCGATTGCGCGCCGGCTAGGCGTCGGGCGGCGGCGGCGGCGCGATCGCGTTCTTGCGCCGCGCGATCGAGCACCGTCGTTCGCTGCTGGGCGCCGAGCTCCGTCGCCATAAACGGTAGGGCGTACAGTGCTGCGATGGCAACGGACGTACCGACGCGCCGAGAAAAGTTTGGCATATTCGTCATGGACTAGAGCAACAGGTGGATGAACGCTCGCTTCGCGCTACTTCTTCTTCAGGTCACCGCAGGCCACGATGATGCCCATGGCCTGGGCGGCGTCGTGAATATTGACGTAGTAGGTCGTCGTGTCGGCGAGCGCGACGGCGAGCGTCGCCTTCCCGGCACCCTGCCCTTTGTCACTGATCACGATGGGCGCGTAGGCTCGTCCTCCGCCTACGACGCCGCCGCCCTTCTCGCAGCTGCCGGTGTGGATGTGCCACGGGCGCGTCGCTCCCGGCGTGTCGTCGGCCAGCGTGACCGAGACTTCGGTACCGGCGCCGTCTTTCGTGGGCGTGACGGTCGCGGTGCCATGCACCTTCCGACCGTCCTTGCCGGCGAGCGTAGCGACGTAATCGGTGATTGGCCGGGCGAGGGCGAAGAGGACGGCGCTGTTGCCGACGAGTGCGGCGCTGAGCGCCATCCAGCGGAAAGTCGTGCGGCGGGGCATCGAGAACTCCGGTACGGGGACGAGCAAGGAGACTACGGACGACGAGCAGGAGGACGCGGGGCTGGCCCCTTGGCAGGCGGCGGGCGCTTGGCGGGCGACTGCCCGACCGGTGGGGACTTGATCGGAGGGCGTGGTGGCGACGGCCGAGACGTGCTACCCCGTTGCCCAGGAAACGCATCCGCCACGAAGATGAACGCGAGCGCGAGCGCCGCCAGCACGAGGATCACAAAGAGCACGCGCGCGCGCATGGGCCGACCATCGACGAAGATCGTGCCGACGAGTACGGGCACGACGATGAGGAACAGGCGCACGATGCGTCGATCGAACGTGTTCGGTACGATCTTCGTGGTGCGCGGCGTGATCTTGAGTCGATACTCCGCCTCGCTGGCGAGGCGGAAGACGCCATCCTCGAGCGCGCGGAACCAGCGCACCGCGGGGAAGCGGGTGAGCAGTGCTTTCCGTTGCGCGCTCATGCCGGCACGCGATCGAAGAGCGAGGGCGGTTCCAATGTGTCATCCCAACGGATCGCGTCGCCGACGGCGATGTCGCCGTCGGCGAGAATCATGGCGAAGGCCCCGCCGCCCCACGCTGGCCGCATCACGGCCTGCAACCCAGGGAACACTTCATCCATCTGGTGACACGGCTTCGTTTCACCGGCGATCAGCACGCGCACCGCGCCGAGGCGCAGTACGCGCCCGCGTGAGTTCACCAACGGAATGCCGCGTACGAGCACGTTGGCGCGTCGCCGGATCGGGCCCAGCGACTCGTCGTGTTCGCGTCCCAGCGCGGTCAGGTGTTCGGCCCACCGTTCCGCCTCGAGCAACGTGATCTGCCGGCGGCCTCGCTGATTGGCGTTGCCGACGAGTCCACGCTCCGTACGTACGTGTGCTCTCGCGACCGGATCCATGGGCCCGCGCTTGGCGCGCTTGAGCCAGATCTGTTCGATGACACCCTGTGGCACTACGAGTTCGGACATCAGGCCCGCTCGACGATGCGATCGATGAGAAAGCTGGACTGCTCGAGTGCTTCGGCGGTGAAGTCACCGAAGAACAGGCGGACGTCATCGAACAGGCGCGAGAACGCGACCTGATCGCCACGCGCGAGGATATCGGCGACGTCGTGCACGGACTGTCCGAAGGCGGAGGTGACGTCGGCCGTGCGCGGGTTCCGCATTTCGATCGAGCCGTAGAGCGCCGGGTCCTGCGCGAAATGGCGCGCCGCCACGTACAGCTCCAGCAGGTACGCCGGCGAGGTGAACGGCAGCGTTTCGGCCAACGGCAGCCCGAGGCGACTGAGCGTGAGCCCTTGCACCTGCGTTTGAAAATGCGTGAGCACCTGCACCACCGACATCGCGCGATCGTGCAGCGTGGCGGTGGTTTCGGTGATCACCAGTCCGCGTGCGGCAAACGACTGCGCGACCCAATCGGCCCAGGTATCGCCGCGCCCGCGACAGATCACCACGCGCTGGCCCTGCAGCGTGTGCACGCTCGGTCCGAACATGGGGTGGGTGCCGACCACGCTCGCGCTGGTGACCTCGAGCATCGTCTGCAGCGGCGCCTCTTTCACGCTGGTGACGTCCATCAGCAACGCATCGTCGCGCACATGCGGGCCCACGGCGCGAAGCACCCCGTCGGTGACATCGATCGGGACACTGACCACGACCACGTCCGCCACCGCGGCCGCTTCCTCAGCACGCAACGTGGTGTCGGTGTCGACGAGCAGCAGGCGATGACCGAGGTCGCCGAACAGGCGCGCCATCACGCGACCGATGCGGCCGTGGCCGCCGATGATTGCGATCGTATACGACGCGGCATCCATCGGCACTTCGGCACGCAGCGCGGCCTGATGATCGCGACTCGACCGCATGAGCAGCCGGAAGATCGATTCGATCTCGTCGCTGGGCAGCCCGAGCTCACGAGCGTGTTCATGTCGATCCCGCAACAGCTCGCGCTCGCGACTCGCGTCACGGATCTTGAGACCGTGCTGGCGCTTGTAGGCGGCGACCTCCGCCACCAGCGCCATGCGTTTCGCCATGATCTGCAGCAGGTCACGATCGAGCGCATCGATCATGGCGCGCACCACGGGCAGCGGACGCGGCGTGTCAGCCACGATCGCGTGTCTCGGTGAAGGATGGCATCACCTGGTCATCTTCCAGAACGCGATGCCGCTGGCCTGCGGTCCGACATCGGCGGTGCCCACCTTCGCGTGCGACGTGAGATCGATGACATCGACCTTACCGGGCTGCGATCCCTGCCCTTCGCTGCTCACGAACGCGTACTTCGAGTCCGAGCTGATGGTGACGCCGTGCGCGAGACGGTTCGACGTAGGCACCTGCGCGACACTGGCGCCGGTGGTGAGATCGAAGATCTCGACGGCGTTGCCCTGCTTGAGCGTGGCCACCATCAATTTGCCGTCGGCGGTCACGGCCAGGTTGTACACGCCACGTCCAGTCTTCATTCGCCGCGTGAGTGCCCACGACTTGGTATCGATCTCGAGGATCTCATCGGCCCTGTTGCAGGCCACGTAGATCTTCGTGCCGTTGGCCGACGGTTGTGCCCACGTGGGCGAGCAGGAGGCGGGTGCCATTGTGTGCTTCTCGAGGCCCATCCCCGCGCGCCCAACCTGCGCCGGATCGATGGTGGGGCCAGCATTTGGCTTTTTCGCCGCGCCGGGAGCGGCCATATCGTGCCCCATCGCCGCATGATCCATCCCCGCCATACCGGGGCCCATCGTGGTGGTCGCAGTGAGCGCCAGCGGCCCTTCCTTGCCCTTGGCCAGTGAGAACCGGCGAGACACCACAAAATCCTTGGTGTCCACCTCCACGAGCTGGTCATCCATCATGCAGGTGGAGTACTGCCGCATACCGTCCGGCGACACACGGCTGCCGTGCGGCATGGTGCAGGTGACGATGCGCGCAACCTCGGTGTGATTCGGTGTGTAGATCACCGACACGGTGGACGGGATCATGTCGCCGTGCAGATTGAAGTTCACCGACAGCGCGTAGAGGCCATCGGGTGTCACGTCGATCGACGCGGGGAAGTTACCCAACAGCAATCCAGGACCGACGAGCGTGTCGGGACCGAGTGCGTAGCGCCAGTATTTGCCATCGGGGAATCCGTGCCCGGTGGTCAGGTGCAGGTACTTGCCATCCTGCGAGATCGCGAGGCCGTGCGGTCCCTCCATCTCCGCCGCCAACTCCCCGACACCGATCGACTTTTCGACCACGGTCCCCATGGGCCCGAATCGCACACGATAGATCTTGTCGGCCGATTCAGCGCCTACATACACCCAGTAGTCGACGAGGGGCGCTTCAACGGGGGCCGGTGCGAAGACGGGCTTCGTCTGGCCAGCCAGCGGTGCGGGCGGCGGCAGGGTCGTGCTCGCCGCGAAGACGACGGCGGCGTACACAGTGCGCCACGTCTTGCGAGGGCTTGGAACGAGAGGCATGATCGCGGGGCTCGGCAGGAACTATCCCATTGGAGACAACAGTATGAACGTAGCGCGCACCCGGCGGTTCGTCACGACGACCGCCCTATTCCTGGCGATACCGCTTGCGGTCACCGTCGCGACTCCTGGCGCGGCCGCGGGGCAGACTGCATCGCCGGCCGTCATTGCCAAGCTCGTGGCGGAACCCGCGAAGGTCACGATCCGCGCGGGCGAGTCGCAACCGTTCAAGGTGACCGCGTACGACGCGTCCGGAAAGGTCATTCCGGACGCCGTGGTGCGTGTCGGCGGACCACGTCAGGCGGTGGCGTTCAGCGATGGCCAGGTCCGCGCCTTCCGCGCGGGCTCATACACCGCCACCGCTACGGCGGCCGGCGCCACGGGGCCGATCGCGCTGGATATTCCAGTGCTCATCACGTGGCCCGCGCTGTCGAAGCTCACGATTACGGCGGACTCGGGCCGGCTGTACACCGGCATCTCGCTTGGCCATCGCGTGGCGGCAACGCACGCGGACGGCAGTCTGCGCGCGGGTCTCATGCCGACGTGGCGCAGCAGCGCCCCGGCCATCGCGTCGGTGGATCGCTTCGGCACCGTGACCGCGCTCAAGGCCGGCACGGTGGTGATCAGCGCCGAGTCGGAAGGCGTTCGCGCCAGCCGGACGTATACGATCGCCACGAACCCGGTCAGTGCGCTCGCGCTCGACATCAGGGAAGATGTCATCCTGACGGGACAGGTGGTGCATCTCAACGCCATGGCGCGCACGGCCAGCGGCGCTCCGGTGAAGGATGCCGTGATCACGTGGAGCTACACCTACACGCCCGACGACACGACGGTCGCGCCCGGTGGCCCCGGCATCATCGACTGGGGACGCTTCACGGCGAACGCGCCGGGCCGATTCACCCTACTCGCACAATCGGGTAATGTGACAGCGCGCAAGGTGCTCGAAGCCAAGCCGCGTGACGTCGTACGTCGCATCACGGTCACCGGCCGCGGCAGCATCGCGAGGACCGCCACGTCGGACCTGTGGCCGTGGACGGGCAAGGATGGACGCGACTACTGCCTCGTGGGCACGTGGGGCGGCGACGGGTACGGCATGGTGTTCGACATCACGGACATGAACAACATCGTGAAGACGGACTCCATCAAGATCGATGCGCGTACGATCAACGACGTGACGGTCTCGCCCGATGGCCGCTATGGCGTGCTGGCGCGCGAAGGCGCCTCGAATCGCGTGAACGGCGTGGTCATCCTCGACCTCGCGAATCCGGCGCACCCCAAGGTCGCGTCGACGTTCGATCAGGAACTCACCGGCGGCGTGCACAACATGTTCGCCACGAACGATCATCTGTTCGCCATCTCCGGCGGCCAGAAGTATGTGATCATCGACGTGAAGGACATCTACAAGCCGAAGTACGTGAGCGAGTATCAACACCCGAACGCGCGCATCCACGACCTCTGGGTGCGTGACGGCATCGCCTACTCCGCGCAGGGCGGCGTGGGTGCGGTGATGGTGGACGTGGGCAACGGGAAGTACGGCGGCACGATCGAGAAGCCGAAACTGATCAACGTCTTCCCGATCAACTCGGGCCATGAGATCTATCCATACTTCCAGAAGTCGACGGGCCGCATGTACCTCTTCCTCGGCGACGAGGAGATGAACCGCGCCGGCCGCGTCTGGGAGGGCACGAACTATGGCGCCACACTCGGCAGCGCCGGCGGCATCGCGCAGACATCGGGCGGCTACGTGCACATCGTGGACGCCACCGATCCGATGCATCCGCGCAAGGTCGGTCGCTATCACCTCGAGGATTACGGCGCGCACGACATCATCGTGGAAGACGATATTTTGTATCAGGCCTACTACGACGGCGGCGTGCGCGTGGTCGACGTGAGTGGTGAGCTCATGGGCAACCTGGCAGATCAGAAGCGCGAGATCGCCGTGTTCAAGCCGTATGATCCAAAGGCCTTCACCGCCAACGCCCCGTTCGTGATGAACGCGATGCCGTGGAAGGGTCAGGTGCTGTTCACCGACTTCAATTCCGGACTGTGGTCGGCGAAGCTGGAGCCGAAGGCGAAAGCGATTACGCCGTAACGACAACGGCAACAGCAACAGCGGGAACACGGATGGAAAAGGATATCACTGATCACACAGATAAGCGAAACGACGCGTCGCGCTGGCGTCGTTGATCAATCGATTTTGCTTATCTGTGGAATCGGTGGAATCGTTTTGAAATCCGTGTTCCCGCCGTTGCGGTTGCCGTTCGCGAGTTACACGCGCGCCGATGTCGATTCGCGATCGCCGCTGGACGTCACAACCGTGCCCTGCACGTGCTGTACAAAGGAATCGGCACAGAACGCATTGAAGTCACGCTGCATGGCGTCATGCTCCCGCTCGCCCCTGTTGCCAAGCTCGGCCAACCGGGCATCGCCGAGACGCTCGCCAGCCACGGCGAACGTGGCGAACGTGTCCTGGGCCTGGCGAATCATGACGATGTCGCCGACGACGCGCAGGAAGTCGGTGCCGCGCATGGCATCGACGGCATCGCGGGCTTTGCCGAGCGCCGAGCCGAGCACGTTCTTGAGGCCGCTTCCGCCGTCCGATCCGATCGATGTGCCGTACGCCTCGAGCATTCCCTGGTGCTGCTCGAGAATCGGGATGTACTTGTCACACAGCTGACGATAGGTCGGATCGTCGGCCTGCCCCGCGTGATCGCGAAGACTACCGATCAGTGCGTTGTGCTGCGAGATCGCATTGTTGAGCTGCGCGCGAAGGAAGTCGCGTCCGGTATCCATGTAAGTACTCCATCGTGAAAGGTGCGGACACGGGTTGCACAGCCCGTGCCGCACCGATCGCGATGCTGATCACATCGTCGGCTGATATCGCCCCCACACTTTCTCCAGCGTATCCGCAATTTCGCCGACCGATGCGCGCAAACGCACGGCGTCGATGATCCGCGGCATGAGTGGCGCGCGCGCACCGACATGGGCCGGCAGATACTCCGGCGCGATATCGGTGATCGCCTGCAACGCGGCTTGTACGGCCGGGTTGTCGCGCGAGGCCTTCACCTGCTTCAAGCCGGCCACCTGCCCCACTTCGAGCGCGCTGAAATCCGGCGCGGGAATGATCGGCGGATCCTGTCCGTCGCCGAAGCGATTCACGCCCACCACCACGGTTTCGCCCGCTTCGACCCGAAGCTGGTACTCGTACGCGCTGCGTCCGATCTCCTCCTGGAAGAAGCCGGCGCGAATGGCCGCGGCCGCGCCACCGAGCGCGTCGACCCGCTCCAGCAACTCGAGCGCGCGCGTTTCGACCGCATCGGTGAGCTGCTCCACATACCAGCTGCCGGCGAGCGGATCCGCCGTCTGCGCAACGCCGGACTCGTAGCCCACGATCTGCTGCGTGCGCAGCGCGAGCGTGGCGGCTTCGGCAGTCGGCAGCGCCAGCGCTTCGTCATAGCCATTCGTATGCAGCGACTGCGTGCCACCCAGCGCGGCCGCGAGGGCCTGCACGGTGACACGCACCACGTTATTGAGCGGCTGCTGCGCAGTGAGCGTGACACCGCCCGTCTGCGTGTGGAAGCGTAGCTTGCAGCTGGTGTCGTTGGCGCCGAAGCGCTCGCGCATCAGCCGCGCCCACAACCGACGCGCGGCGCGGAACTTCGCGACTTCTTCGAACAGGTCGCTGTGCGCGGCGAAGAAGAACGACAAGCGCGGCGCGAAGGCATCGACGGCGAGACCGGTGTCGACCGCCTGCTGTACGTAGGCGATGGCGTCGGCAAAGGTGAACGCCACTTCCTGCACCGCGGTGGCGCCGGCCTCGCGGATGTGGTAACCCGAGATCGAAATCGGATTCCACTGCGGCACTTCGGCCGCGCAGAAGCGGAACATCTCGGCCGTGAGTGCAAGCGAGGGATCGGGCGGATAGATGTACGTACCGCGCGCGATGTACTCCTTGAGAATGTCGTTCTGCACCGTGCCCGACAGCGCCGAGCGGGCAATGCCACGTTCCTCGGCCACCACGATGTACATCGCCAGCAGCGTCGACGCCGTGGAGTTGATCGTCATCGACGACGAGACCTTGTCGAGCGGAATGCCGTCGAGCAGCACGTGCATGTCGTCGACCGTATCGATGGCGACGCCAACGCGGCCGACTTCTCCACTCGCGCGCGGCGAGTCGGAGTCGATGCCCATCTGCGTGGGCAGGTCGAAAGCGACCGAGAGTCCGGTCTGCCCCGCTTCCAGCAACAAGCGGAATCGCTCGTTGGTGGAACGCGCCGTGCCGAAGCCCGCGTACTGGCGCATCGTCCAGAGACGACCGCGGTACATCGTGGGCTGCACGCCGCGCGTGAAGGGAAACTGACCGGGATCGGCCAGGTCACGCACGTAATCAACGTGGACGTCGTCCGGACGGACGACGCCGGGGATCGGAATGCCGGAGGGGGAGAGTCGCTCGCTCATCCCCCAATGTAGCGATCAGGACGCGACTGTCGGAGTCGGTACCGCCGTTCGCGTTCCACGCCGCTCGGGAATGCCCGGGGCGACGTACTGCGGCAGCGGGAACTCCGCCACCGTTTCCACTTCGGCCTTGCTGCCGAGATAAAGTGGCGTCCGCTCGTGCAGTTCGGTGGGCTGCACATCGAGAATGCGACCAAAGCCATTCGTGGCCATACCACCGGCCTGTTCGGCGATGAACGCCAACGGGTTCGCCTCGTACAACAACCGCAGCTTGCCCTTGGGCGCCTTCTCGTTGGCGGGATAGCAGAAGACGCCGCCGCCGAGGAGGTTGCGATGGAAGTCGGCCACGAGTGATCCCACGTAGCGTACGTTCAGCGGCGCACGCTGACCGTCCAGCCCGCGATAGCGACGCATCAGCGCGCGCGTGGGTTCCGGCCAATCCTGTTCGTACGCGTCGTTCACCGACAGATACCGTGCACGGGTCGGGATCTGGATATTCGGGTGCGACAACAGGAATTCGCCGATCGACGGATCGAGCGTGAAGCCGTGCGCGCCCTGCCCCGTGGTGTATACCAGCATCGTGCTCGATCCGTAAATCACGTAGCCGGCGGCGACCTGTCGGCGGCCCGGTTGCAGCATGTCTTCCATCTCGCCGCGTGCGCCGCGCGTGATCTTCTGATAGACGGAGAAAATTGTCCCCACGGGCACGTTGACGTCGATGTTGGACGAACCGTCGAGCGGATCGAACAGCAGCACATACTTGCCGGCGCGGAAGCCTTCGGGAATGTGGATGATGTCCGGCTCCTCTTCGGATGCCATCGCGCACAACCGGCCGCCATGATCGAACGCCTTGACGATGATCTCGTTCGAAATCACATCGAGCTTCTGCTGGACCTCGCCCTGCACGTTCACGTCGCTCGTCGCGCCGAGAATGTCCGCGAGTCCGGCGCTTCGCACCTTGTTCGCGATCATCTTGCCGGCGAGCGCCATGTCGTAGAGGATGCCGGAGAGTTCGCCGGTGGCCTCGGGGAACATGCGCTCCTGCTCGATGATGAAGCGTTCGATCGTGACGACGGAAGTCGCAGTATGCCTGACCACGGTTCTACTCCTGGGGGGAGACGGGCGCGCAGGAGCGCAGCAACAGAAGTTCGATCCGATCCGGGGAGGATCAGCGCGAGACCCACGTAAAGACAGTTGACGGAATCGCGGCGAACAGAGCGTGCGCGTCGCGGCCTGTGGAAACTGGCTTACGTGGGCAAGCTCAGGCAAGAGCCGCGCCGCGCTCTGGCGCCGGGAATGACGCTCAAGGCGGCACGGCCCGGCGATCCGGGAGACGCCAGCGGTCGCCATGGGCGGAGACGTCGAGCCACTGCCCGTTGGTGGACACGACGACCGTCCCCTCAAGATCCGAGCGCAGCAGCGGCACCCGCCGGCCGGCAAAGCGCTCCAGCACCTCCGGCGACGGGTGCCGGTAACTGTTTCCTGCCCCGACGGAGACGAGGCCCACCAAGGGGTCGACCGCACGCACAAAGTCCGCCCCGGAGCTCGTGCGACTGCCATGATGCCCAAGTTTCAGCACGTCGGCGCGTAAGGCGCCTTCAGGCAGTCGGTCGAGCAGCCACGACTCTTCCTGCTGCTCGGCGTCACCCATAAACAGGAATCGCCGTCGCCCGTACGAGACCCGGAGCACCACAGAGGTTTCGTTCGCGTCGTGCTGCGCCGCTGTCCAGGCGGAGTCGGGTGCGAGCACGTCGATGGACACCCCGTCGAGCTGCCAGCGCTGGCCGGGATGCACGCGTCGCCACGGCTGGCCGCTGCCGCGAAGCGCCACGAGCGCCTTGCGATAGCCGTTGCTCGAGGTGACGAACGCGGGCTCCCACCACTGCTTCGGGGAGAGCGCCGCGATCACGCTGGCGGCACCGCCCACATGATCCTCGTGCGCATGCGAGAGCACCATGAGGGCAACCGCACCTCCGCGACGCTGTACGTACGGGATCACCGCGCGGCGACCAGCATCGCCGCCATTCCATGACGGCCCCGCGTCGATGAGCACCCACCGACCGCGCGGCGTCCGGATCGCGAATGCGTCACCCTGCCCCACATCGATCATGTGCACCTCCAGGACGCCAGAACCGACGGTGACCGTGGGCAGCCAGACGGAGAGCACCAGCGCCATCGCCGCGATCCGGAGCCACGGGCCGGCACGTCGAGCGGCCGTGGCCCGCACGACGGCCGCCGACGCCACCCCCGCACCGATCGCGGCGGCGAGCGTAGGCGCGACATGCACGACGGCAAAGGGCATCGCGGCCGCCGCGGCGGCGATCTGGTCGAGCAGCGCAATCGGTAAAGCGCTCGCATCGGCGATGACCTGCGCCATCGGATCCAGCGGGCTGGCGAGCAGTGCCAGAAAGAGTGCCGGCTGCAGAAACGCCACGATCGGACCCGCCAGGATATTCGTCACCGGCGCCAGCACGCTCACGCGTCCGAACGTCCACGCAATCAGCGGTGCGGTGACGACGGTGGCGACCACACCGGTGATCGTTTCGCGTACGAGCCATCGTGAGATCCCCCGTCGCGTGACCAGCCAGCGCTGCGCGCTCCGCACCGCGCCGCGCCACGTCCCGGAGGTACCGCCGCGCGATGAAGCCGGAAACGACAGGGCATAGGGTTGCCAGCGTCGCAGGATGGCTCTGGCGGCCACCAGCGCTGCCATGCCGCTCACGCTCAACTGCCAGCCCAAATCGAGTACGACCAACGGCTCCACGGTCGGGATCACGGCCCCGAGCGCGAGTGCGGTCCATTCGTGCAGCGGACGTTGCCACGCCGTGGAGAGCATCACCGTGAGCAACATGACGGCGCTGCGCACGGCCGGGGCGGGCGCGCCGAGCATGGCGACGTAGGCAAGGATAAGCGCCAGCGACGCCACGGCACCGACCGTGGCCGGGAGACGCATGGCGGTGGTGATCGTGAGCAGCGCCGACGCGATGATGGCCACATGCATCCCCGACACCGACAGCATGTGCACGAGGCCCGCGTCGGCAAAGCGATCACGCACGGCCGTGGCAATGCCGTCCTGGTCGGCGATCACCAGCGCGCGTACCAGCGGCGCCCGTTCGCCGAACAACCGATCGATCGTGCCGCCGGCTCGTCCCCGCGCGGCGCGCAGCCAGTCGCGCCCGGTGATCGCCACGACCGTGTCGATGGTCATGCGAACACCGCGATCGGTGGCCAGCGCGCGCCCGGTCACGCGCGAGATCTCTCCAGCCGCCAGAGGACGTGGCAGGTCCGCGGGAAGCCGCACGGTGGACAGCACGAGACAGGCGCGGCGTGCGAACGTGAAGCGCACGGTGCCGCGCCCGCGCGCAGCAGGCGAGACCGCCGGGCGGCGCGGTGCGCGACGCGTCCCGAGGTGGCTTGGTACTTCTCGTTCGGACAGTGGACCATCGAACACCAGCGTGAGGGCGTCACCGCGTGCCAGATGTGCGACGGCCGCCGATCGACACACGCGCGCGTCGCGCGCCGCCGCCGCGCTCGCCAGTACGCCCGCCAGCGCGATGCTCCCGAGCGCCGCCCCCTGCAGCAGACGCGTCTCAGGCGCACGGCGCGCCGATCGCAGCGCGATCACCAGCACCGTGGCGACGAACGTCCATACTGCTATGCCTGCGGCGGGCGCCAACCAGGCAGACCGCGCGGCGTCGCCCAGCCAGGCACCCGTGAACAGGCCGACCAGCCACCAGCCGGCGGCATGAATAAGAAGCGGCATCACGCACGGTGTCGAACTCTCGTGGGTGATGCCGCATCAAAATCTCGCACGCGTACCCGAAGGAACGCCCTGTACGCGCACCGGAGTCGGGCGCTACCCGGCCATCATCGGCAGTGGCTTGCGTTCGGTCGACTCGACGACCGGCGTGCCCATGAACGTCGCGCCAGTCGTGCCGCTCAGCGTCACCGTGAGATAGTCGCCGATCGCGCCGGCGTCGGCCGGTACGATGATGGTCTTGAAATCACGGGAGCGCGCCTGCAGCAGTTCGCCGTCGCGGGCCACTTTCTCGATGAGCACTTCGACGGTGTCGCCGAGGCGGCGCATGTTGTTCTCGCGCGAGATCTCACGCACCGTCTTCAGCAGCAGCTCGAAGCGCGTCGCCACGAGATGGTCGGGGATGGTCCACTCGGCGGGCATGCGTGTGGCCGGCGTCCCTTCGCGTGGAGAGAACTTGAACATGAATGCATCATCGAAGCGCACGTCCTGACAGAGCGAGAGCGTGTCGGCAAACTCCTCGTCGGTCTCACTCGGAAAGCCGACGATGATGTCGGTGGTCAGGGCCAAGCCGGGAATCGCCGCCCGCATGCGCTCCACGCACGCGAGATAGTCCTCGCGCGAGTAGCGACGCAGCATCTTCTTGAGCATCGACGTCGAGCCACTCTGCATCGGCAGATGGATGTGCTCGCACACCGTGGGCACTTCGGCCATCGCCGCAATCACGCGATCGGAGAAGTCGTTCGGATGCGGGCTGGTGTAGCGCACACGACGGATGCCATCGACCGCGCCGACGGCACGCAGCAGATCGGCGAAATCGTGGGTGCCGTCGTTGTACGAGTTCACGGTCTGACCGAGCAGCACCACTTCCGTGAGACCCTGGTTCACGACCTCGTGTACTTCGCGCACGACCTCGTGGAGCTTGCGACTCCGCTCAGGACCACGCGTGGTCGGGACAATGCAGTACGTACAGCGATAGTCGCAGCCGCGCTGCACCGGGATCCACGCCTTCACGCCTTCAAAGCGACGGGCGACCACATCCTCATAGTGCTCTTCGAGATCGAAATCCGTGGCGGTGAACTTCTCCCCGCGGCGCGCGCCATCGAGCAGCGCTGGCAATGCGCGATAGCCGTCGGGACCAACCACGATCGACACATGCCGAGCCTGTTCGAGCACGCGGGGACCAAGCCGCTGCGCCATGCAGCCGGTGACGCCCATGATGCTGCCGGCGCGCATGAACTTCTTGAGCTCGCCGAGCCGGCCGATGACGCGCGTTTCCGCGTTCTCGCGGATGGCGCAGGTGTTCACGAGAATCACGTCGGCGCCATCGGGCACATCCACCGCGTCGTAGCCGCTGGCCACGAGCTTGCCGTACATGAGTTCCGAATCGGCCACGTTCATCTGGCAGCCGTACGTCTCGATGTAGACGGTGGGGCGTGGTGCCCCGTTGGGCGCCTCGGTCACGGGCAGGTCACTCATCGATCAGTTCCGCGGACGGATCTGAATGCCGATGCCGAGCAACCACGCTGATTCCTTGAAGCCGCTGCCGGACATCGTGCGGTTCGCGCGCTGTACCGAGAGATCGAGCGACGCGTCTTCACCGGCAACCGGCACGCCCAGTCCCGCCGTGAGACGATTCTCCTTGGCGACCTGTCCGAGCGTTCCGAACGGCAGCTCATTTCGCGCGTAACCGGCGCGCACGAGCAGCGGCAAGCCGCGGAATTTCGGGCCCGCCACTTCGGCGCCGGCGTGCCAGTTCATGGCGTCCGTCGTTGTGGTGGTTGCCGATCCCAGCGAGGCCATGTCGGACCACGAGATCTGCTCCATGCCGAGGGCAAACACCGACCCGACGATGCCGTCGTAGCGCAGGGCCACGCCGGTGCGGGTCGGCGCGCTGGCTTTCGACACGATGGTGTCGCGGATCCGGGCGTTGATTTCGTTGCCCCGACGGTACGACGCCATCGCGGTGAATCCCTTACCGAGCGTGGCCTCACCGCCGACGGAGAGCGCCGTGCCGAAGTACGTCACGCGCGACGAATCGAGTACGCTGCCGAAGGCCAGGGTATCGGCGAACGTGCGCTCGCGTGTGGCGCGGTTCTCACCCGTGTAGAGATGACCCGCGATGCCAACGCGAAAGCGCGGCGACACCTGCCAGCCGGCACCGGCGCGGAGATCGTTGATGGCGCCGCGCACGTCCGTCTGATCGGTCGTGGGTACGGTGTTGCCGTCGATCAATGCGCTGCCGGTCGTCGTGGTCGAGAACGTCCGATCGAGGAAGCTCGTGGCGCTCAGACCGACCGCCACGCCACGACGCGCCGGGAAGATGAGCATGATGAGCGGCACGCGCTGCAGCGTGCTCTTCTCGCTCACGCCGTTCACCGTGAGCTTCCGCAACTCGGGTTCGGCCTGCGCCGTGATGACGGTGCGGGCGATACCACCGAGCGCCGCCGGGTTGGTCGGCGTGAGCGCATCGAATTCAGCAAACGCGCCGCCCGTGCCGTTGGTGCGGACACTGCCACCGCCGACAGGATAGCCGAAACCCTGCGTGCCGATGGAGCCCTGCGCGCTGGCGGTCGAGGCCATCGCCACGGCGGCAAACCACGCGAGCGAGGTGGGTGATGCGAGAGATCGGAGTCGAGAGCGGATCACGGGAGGGCGAACTCCGAACGCGGGAGATAAGTGATTCGCAGGCGCGGGCGCAGCGTGGCTGGCGCTTCGCTGGAGTAGAAGCGCAACTCGGCCGGCTGCGCGCCTTCGAGCGCGATCTTGAACGCGATCGCGCGCGGCACATTCGACGGCAGCGTGCGCCACGTACGCGCGAGCGCCAGCACGTTCACCGCGCGCACGCCGGCCGACGACGGCAGCAGCAGTGTGGAGTCGACGCCGGCGAAGGAGCCGGCCGCCGCGAGATCGAGAATACGGCGCAGGTCGGTGACGAGATTGGTGGTCGTCGGCACCAGCGCAAAGAGACCAACTGAATCCGCCGCATTGCCGAACGTCGAGGCCCGCTGCGTGAGCAGTACCTCCGCGCGCACGATGGTACTCGAGTCGGTGATGCGCGACGGCACGTTGAATCGCAGATACGATCGGTACGCCGGGAAGCCACCGACCAGCAGTGTGTTCGCACCCGGCGGCGGCGACGCCAGATCACTGATCATGTACACCGCGTACGCCAGCTCGGCATCGGCGGTGGAATTCGGTAGGATCGTGCTTGGCGAAATCTGCTGCGGCGCGTACGTCGTGTCGGTGCTCGGATCGAAGATGACCGTGGGGGCACCCGCACCGGCCACGAAGGCCACCGCGCGAAGCTGGCCCGATCCACCGCGAATACGAACGCCCAGTCGCAGACGTCCCTTCGCGGCGATCTTAGCCGCCATCACCGTCTTGGAGAACGGAATGCGGATCGAGTCACCGATCGCCGACGGCGTAACGACCAGCGAGCCAATCCGACGATCCGGCCGGAAGAGCGAGCGCACCACCGATGTGACCGAATCGGATGCCGTGGTGTCCACGTCATACACTTCGAGTGTCACGGGCGTCGTGCCGCGGCGTCCGGTGCTGTCGAGCGGGAATCGCAGATAGACGGAGTCGACCGCCGTGATGGAGTCGACCGTCGTGCCCTTGTTCGGACTGAACACCGTCGGCAACGCATCGAAGCGGAGGATGGCGCTGGTGACGACCGTGTCAGGACGATTGGCGATCAGGATGTACGGCGACAGCCCGAGCGCCGGATAGCCGGACAGTGAGCTGTCGAGGACGACCACATCGACAATGGTATCGCGGAAGGACTCCGCCTTCGACGGACACAACGACGGGCAGGCAGCGCCACCGTCGAGGGACTCCGTGCACGCCGCGGCCGTGACGGCCGCGAGCACGAGTCCACACATCAGGAGAGGGCTGCGCAAACGCGGCCACGAGGTAAAGCGAACGCGCTCAGGCATTCTCGAGCGAAGCAGGCGTGAATGGCGCGGGCAACAGTTCCGCCAGCGACCAGCACGCCGTGAGCCCATCGGGCGTCACGGCGAAGATTTCGAGCGCTGGGGCGAACTCCACCAGCGCCTGTCGACAGATTCCACACGGTGGCGTCGGCGCAGCCGCCGCCGACGTGATCACAATGCGCACAAACCGACGCGCCCCATCGGCGATCGCCGCACCGAGCGCGACGCGCTCCGCACAGGTCCCCGCCGGATACGACGCGTTTTCCACGTTGCAGCCCGCATACACGCGCCCGTCGTCCGTCTCCAGCGCGGCGCCCACGGGATAGTGCGAGTACGGACACCACGCATTCGCGCGCGCCGCGTCTGCCGCGGTGCGCAGATGAGCGATGCTCATGCGTGCAAAAGGCCCGGCAGGAACGACGTGCCGCGGCCGCGCCACGAGAGACCGAACCAGTCGGCCACCGTCGCACCCAGATCCGAGAACGTATCGCGCTCTCCCACGCTCCCACCGCGCACCCGCGCGCCGGCCACCAGCAACGGTACGCGCTCGCGCGCGTGGTCGGTGGATGGCGTCGTGGGATCGTTGCCGTGATCGGCGGTAATGAAGAGCAGGTCGTCCTCCCGAAGTGCAGCCAGCAGGCTGGGCAGGGCGCGATCGAACGATTCGAGCGCCCCCTGAAAACCGCGGACATCGTTGCGATGCCCGAACAACTGATCGAAATCTACCAGATTGGCAAAGCAGAACCCACGAGGAGCCGAATTCAGCCACTCGAGAAGGGCCGAGATCCCGTCCGCGTTGTCGACCGTGTGCCGGGATGTGATGCCGCGACCGGCGAACAGGTCGTCCACCTTTCCCACCCCGGCCCGCGGAATCCCCGCCGCGGCGAGGGCGTCGAGCAGTGTCTCGCCGGGCGGCTGCATGGAGTAGTCACGCCGGTTGGCGGTACGCTTCCAGGCCCCCGAAGTTCCCACGAACGGGCGGGCGATGACGCGTGAGACATCGTGCGGCGCCACCAGCTGCGCTCGGGCGATTTCACAGGCGCGATAGAGCTTCTCGAGCGGGATCCACTCCTCGTGGGCAGCGATCTGGAAGACCGAGTCGGCCGAGGTATACACGATCCACGCCCCGGCCTCCCGGGCCAGCTCAGCGAAATCGGCGATCACAGCCGTCCCGCTGGCTACGCAGTTGGCAATCACCGGACGACCGGTCGCCTGCTCGAACGCCTCGGTCACGCTGGGAGGGAAACCCTGCGGGTAGGTCGGGAACGGCTTCGGAAGATGCAGTCCCGCGAGCTCCCAATGTCCGGTGGTTGAATCCTTGCCCGACGAACGGGGAATCAGCGTACCCCAGGCACCGATGGGATGCACGACGGGCTCGACGCCCTCAATGGGCGCGATGTGTCCAAGACCCAGACGCGCCATGTTGGGCAGGTCGAGGCCGCCGACCGCCCGGGCCACGTTGCCGATCGTGTCACTCCCACTGTCGCCGTAGGCCGCGGTGTCCGGGGCCTCACCGCAGCCGACGCCGTCGAGCACCAGGACCATTGCGCGGCGATTCGTGGATCCGGTCATGACGGGCTCAGTGAGAGTGGCCGAGCGGGCACGCGCAGGGCGAGTCCGACCAGCAGTTCGTAGGGAGACAGATCGGCCAACTCGGCCACCTGTTCCGCGCTGACCGTGTCCGTCCCGTCGCTGCCGATGAGCGTGGCAACGTCGCCGACGGCACACGGCACGTCGGTTACATCGACCATGATCATGTCCATGGTGACACGACCCGCGACCGGGCAGCGTACCCCACCGATCAGAACCTCACCGCGATTGGACAGTTGCCGTCGATATCCGTCGGCGTACCCGGCGGAGATCGTGGCGATGCGCGACGGTCGCGCGGCCGTCCACGTGGCACCGTAGCTCACCGTCTCGCCCGGGGCGACGTCGCGGATGTCGATGACGCGGGCCCGCAAATGCACGACCGGCCGGAGACCGAGTAATTCGCTGAACATGCCGGCGTACACGGCGATGCCGGGACGGGCCAACGAGCCGGGCGAAAGCCGCGTGCGACCGGCGATGCCGGCGCTGTTGTCGCTGTGCCGGAGTACGTTGGGCGGGAGGGCGTCACCGAGGGCCAGCATGGCGTCCACGAAACGCGCGTCCTGCTCGTCTCGCGAGTCGATGTCTTCGTCGGCCGAGTGAAAGTGCGTGAACACGCCCTCGGGCGGATGCTCGCGCAGCACGTCGCCGAGTTCGTCGACCTGATCCCAGCGCACCCCGGCTCGCGCCATGCCGGTGTCGATCGCCAGATGGTACGGTCGCCGTTCACCGCCCTGCTGCCCCGCCGCGGCCCAGGCACGGATATCCGTCACGCGATGCAAGGCCGGTCGCACTCCAAGGGCATGGGCGCGAGGCAACTCCGAGGGCAGCAGCGGCGTGAGGCAGAGAATACGCCCCCGGCATCCGGCGTCGCGCAGTTCCGCCGCTTCGTCAAGCGACGCGATCCCGAGCCCCCACGGGGCATCAGGGGCCGCCGGCGTGCGATCGAAGGGCACGCCCAGCGCCCGGCTGACCATCACGGCCCCGACGCCATAGGCATTCGCCTTGACCATGACGATCAGCGGCACGCCGGCCCGTGCGCGCAGTTGACGGACGTTGTGGCGCACCGCCTCGAGATCCACGTCGAGCCAGGCGCGATCAATGGCGGGATATATTGTCGCGGTCACTCGCACATCCTAAGCAGCCAACGACGTACGGAGAAGCGATGCAACGGACGATGGACGACGCGCTGGCCCTGATGCGGGATCTACGGGCCCGCTGCGAGTGGGACCGGGTGCAGACGCACAGCTCGCTTCGCCCGTATCTGATCGAGGAAGCACATGAGGTCGACGACGCGATTGCCCAGGGCGAGGACGCTACCCTGCGCGACGAGTTGGGCGACTTATTTCTGCAGGTCCTGTTCCACTCCGTGGTGGCGGAGGAGCGCGGGGCGTTCACGATGCAGGACGTGGCCGGTGCACTCGTTGCCAAGATGCACGCGCGGCACCCGCACCTGTACGGGGACGGGATCAAGCGCAGCTGGGAGTCGATGAAGGCCGAAAAGGCCAAGCGCAGCACCCTCGAAGATGGCCTGCCGTCGGGGCTGCCCTCGTTGCATCGCGCGCATCGGCTACAGGATCGCGCCGCCGGCGTGGGCTTCGACTGGCCCAATGCGCTAGGACCGCTGGAGAAAGTGCGCGAGGAGATCGACGAACTCGCGGCTCAAATGCGCCCTGACGGCACGGTGGCCGATCAGGACTTGTTCGAGGCCGAGCTGGGCGACTTGCTGTTCGCCGTGGTGAATCTGGCACGCAAGACGGGCGTGCACGGCGCGCTGGCCCTCGACCGCACGAACGCCAAGTTCGTGCGACGCTACGCCGCCATGGAAGCGTTAGCGACCGCCGACGGCGTGGAGCTCATGGCCCTGTCGTTGGAGGAGCAGGATCGGTACTGGGATCAGGTCAAAGCGACGGAAGGACAACAGCAGAGTAAGGGGTAAGAAGTAGGGGGTACGGAGTTCGACTCCCTACCCCCTACCCCGTACTCCCTACTCCGCTGTTATGGCGCGAGCCTGCCCATCATGCGCGGGAACGCGATCACTTCGCGGATGTGCTCGATGCCGCAGATCCACGCGATCGTGCGCTCGAGGCCAAGCCCGAAACCCGAATGCGTGAAGGTGCCGTACTTGCGAAGGTCGAGATACCAGCCGTACGCCTCGACCGGCAGACCTTCGTGCGTGAGACGCGCGAGGATCTTGTCGTAGTCGTCTTCGCGCTGTGAGCCGCCGATGATTTCACCGCGGCCTTCGGGTGCCAGCAAATCGGCGCAGCGCACCGTGCGCGGATCGAGCGGGTTCTCCTTCATGTAGAACGCCTTCGCTTCCTTCGGATAGTTCACCACGAACACCGGGCGCTGATACTCGTCGACGATGAGCGCTTCGTCGGGCGCGCCGAGGTCGTCACCCCACACGATATCGCTGCCCTTCCCTTGCGCCAGCTTCACAGCGTCGCCGTAGTCGAGCCGCACGAACGGCTGCGACACGCAATCAAGCTTGGCTGTGTCGCGCTCGAGCACCTTGAGTTCTTCGGAACGACGCTCCAGCACACGCTCTACGAGGTAGCGCACGAACGCTTCCTGCAGATCCATGTTGTCATCCTGATCGTACCACGCCATCTCCGGTTCAATCATCCAGAACTCGGTAAGGTGACGACGCGTCTTCGACTTCTCGGCGCGGAACGTGGGGCCGAACGTGTAGATGCGTCCCATCGCGGCGGCGAGGGCTTCGCCGTAGAGCTGTCCCGTCTGCGCGAGATAGGCGGTGCCTTCTTCGAAGTAGTCGGTGCTGAACAGGCCGGCCCGCTCGCCGATGGCGGCGGTGAGAATCGGCGTGTCGCAGCGGATGAAATCGCGCGCGTAGAAGAAGTCGTGCACCGCCTGCTCCAGCTCGTGCCGCACGCGCATGATCGCGACCTGGCGCTGACTGCGCAGCCAGAACGTGCGGTTGTCGAGCAGGAAGTCGATGCCGTGCTCTTTCGGCTGAATCGGGTAGTCGTTCGGGCTCGTGCCGATCACGTCGAGCGTCTGCACGCCCATCTCGAATCCGCCCGGCGCGCGCGCGTCAGCGCGCACTTCGCCCGTGAGCGCCACCGACGCTTCCTGTGTGAGTTCGGCGAACGCGTTCCACGACGCCTCCGGCACCTCGGACTTCACCAACACCGCCTGCAGAATGCCCGTGCCGTCGCGGGCCACGACGAAGGCGACCTTGCCCTTGGAGCGCAGGTGGGTGACCCAGGCGCGAACGGTGACGACGGCGCCGACATGGTGCTTCAGGTCGGCGATACGGGTGCTGGATTGGTTCATCGGACGGCGAGTTGAAGGAGAGCCGTGAAGCTACACCGTTGCCCGCTCGTGCTCCAAGAGTTGACGCACCTTGGCGATGAGCGTATCGGGAGTGAAGGGCTTCGGGACGAAGGCGTGTGTCTCGTCGTCCGGAAGTTCTTCGCCCGCCTGGTAGCCCGACATGAACAGGACCGGGATCAGGATGCCGCGTGCGGTCATCGTTTCGGCCAGTCCGCGACCGCCCAGTCGCGGCATCACCACGTCGGTGATGACCAGACTCGGGAGGGCCCGATCGCCATCGAGCACCTCGAGGGCGTCGATCCCGTCGGCGGCAACCCGGACTCGGTACCCACGCCGGTTGAGGATTTCCGCCACCAAGCGGCGGAGCCCCGGCTCGTCCTCAACCACCAAGATCAGCTCCGAGCCCGGGCGGTCCGTCGTCGGCGCGGCCGCGACCGGCACCGTTCGAGCCGCCAGCCGCGGCAGGAGCACGCGGACGGTCGTGCCGACGCCAAGGGTGCTGTCGACCAGCACGCGTCCGCCCGCCTGCTGCACGATGCCGTAGACCGTGGACATACCGAGGCCGGTGCCGTCCCCCATGGCTTTCGTCGTGTAGAACGGCTCGAAGATGCGGGCTTGGACCTCGGGTGACATCCCGGTTCCGCTGTCTTGCACGGTTAACCCCACCCAGGCGCCTGCCGGCACCCCGGGATACGCGGCGTCACCGGACGACGCCAGATCAAGGAGGTCGGTCGAAACCTGCACCATGCCGCCATTCGGCATCGCGTCGCGCGCGTTGACGACCAGATTCACCAGTACCTGCGCCAGTTGTCCGCCATCCACCATGACGGGAAGCGGCTGCGGCACGGTGCGGGTGGCGAGCGTGAGCCGTTCACCGATGAGTCGCTGCAGCATGCGCTCGATGTCGTGGACGGCGACGTTCACATCGACTTCGGTCGGCGAGACCTTCTGCCGCCGACTGAATGCCAGCAGCTGCGACGTCAGCAGCGCGGCGCGTTCACCGGCCTTCAGGATCTCGGTCAATTCTGTCCGCACATCGCGCATGCCATTCCGCAAGGCGATCGGCGCGTCATCCTGCAGGAGCGTCGCGGCCTGCTGGTCGGCGAGCTGGGCGAATCCCATCATCGCGGTGAGCAGATTGTTGAAATCGTGCGCGATGCCGCCGGCCAGTGTGCCCACCGCTTCCATTTTCTGCGAGTGCAGCAACTGCTCTTCGAGCAACCGGCGCTCGGTGATGTCGGCAAGGACGCCGATGATACGCTTCGGCGCTCCGAGCGGCACGCCATCGTTGAGTGGGGTGGCGGTGACGTACAGCCAGCGCATGCTCCCATCGGCTTGCGCCACCGAGTATTCGGCGAACGCTGCTTGCCCCTGCATCGCCCGTGCAATGCCGTCGCGCACTGTGTCGCGAAGCGCCGCCGGAATCAGTTCGAGGAATCGATCGCCGGTCATCACCCGCGCTTCACCGGCGAGGCCCAGCAACTCGAGCGACTGCTCCGACCACTCGACAATGCCCGCGATCGGATCGTACCCCCACAAACCCATCTTGCCGCTCATGAGCGCGATCTGGAGCCGCTCATCATTCAACCGCAGCTGCTGTTCGACGCGTTCACGCTCCTGAACTTCTTTCCGCAGGTCGTCATTGGCGCGCTCGAGATCGCGCGTGCGGTCCTCGACGGCGTCCTCGAGTCGCGCCTGCCGACCGAAGAACAGGTACGTCACGCACATCACGAGGAAGAGAATCACCGCCGATGCGACGCGCGTCGGTTGCAGCTCGCGCGCGACGACGCTGTTCCAGCCATCCACCGGCACGCCAAGCAGTGTCCACTCGCCATCCATGATCGATACCGACACGGTCGCGGGATCGCCGAGACCGAGCGGGCTGCCGCGGAGCGGCTGGCGTGCGCGATCCAGCAACGCGACGCGTAACCTCGGCATCGGCGCGATCGTATTGGCCTCTTCGAGGAGCGACTTCACGTCGACGGCCATCGACACGAGGTCGGGAAACGCCGGCGGCACGCGATCAAGGCGACGTCGGATCAGCAGTCCCTGCCCGCCCTGCAGCAGCTCGATCGGTCCCGTGACGACGACGCTCGAGGATGACATGGCCCGGCGAACGCCATCGGCGAGCTCCGACCGCGGGTCCGTCAGCAGATCATAGCCGAGCAACCGCGCCGCGTCCGACATCGGCTCCGTCGCCACGATCCGGCCGTTGCGGTTGAGCTGTAACGCACGGATGCCGGGTGCGGCAACGCGCAGTCCGGCCGCGAACGTGTTGAACGTGCGATTCAGCGCGTCGAGCGACGGCTGCACCTCCACGAAGTCCTTGAGTCCGAGCAACCGTGCGACACGACGGCCGATCGCGTTCTCGAGGGCCTGCGCGTACGGCGCCATCTGGGCGCGCACACGCTCGCGTTCCCGCACGACCAGCGTGCGGCGATACCACGCGTCATACCCAACAGCGACGGCTAGTCCGAGCAGGCCCGCCGTGAGCGCTGCCCGAACCGCGCGCAACCCTACTGCCGAGCCATGCGCCACGGCGTCCCTGGCCAAAGATCCTGTCCACGATGTGGGGCGACATCGCCCTCAGCTTCCCTAACATACACGATCGAGCGTCGGGTCTGCATCGGCGTATCTTCGGCCCCTTATCCCACCCGAAAGAGCTCCAGTGCGCGGGCATAGCCCACTGTCAGGAGGTGGCGAAGCCCGTGATGCGACGGGGCCGTGAGTTCCGGGTCGTCCTTCAGCAGGCGTTCGGCCACAATCCGGGCCGTCTCATTGAGCGCCTCGTCTCGGAGCGGATCGGCGATCCGGAACGCCGGTAGCCCGTGCTGCTTGGCGCCGAACAAGTCACCCATGCCGCGCAGCTGCAGGTCGGCCCGCGCGATCTCGAACCCGTCTTCGGTTCCGGCGAACAACCCGAGACGTTCCGCTGCCTCGGCCCCCACATCGCCCAACAGAATGCAGTACGATTGCTCCGCGCCGCGCCCGACCCGGCCGCGCAGCTGATGCAACTGCGAGAGACCAAATCGCTCCGGGTGCTCGATGATCATGACCGTGGCGTTGCCGACATCGATGCCCACCTCAATGACCGTCGTGGCCACCAGCACGTCCACCTCGCCATCGCGGAACGCGCGCATGATCGCATCGCGCTCGTCGGCCGGAAGTCGCCCATGTAGCAGCGCCACCCGCCGCTTGGCGAATGGCCCGCTGACAAGCTCCTCGAACATCACCGTGGCCGCTTTGAGCTCCATCTTCTCGGACGTCTCGATGAGCGGATACACCACATACACCTGGCGTCCGGCCTCGAGCTGCGTGTTGGCGAACTCGAACACTTTCGGCCGTCCCGATTCCGGACGCACCACCGTGGTGATCGGGTGTCGACCCGGCGGGCGTTCATCGAGCACGCTCACATCGAGATCGCCGTACAGCGTGAGCGCCAGCGAACGCGGAATCGGCGTCGCGCTCATGAGCAACACGTCGGGCGCCTTGCCCTTCAACCCAAGCGTCGCGCGCTGCTCGACACCGAACCGATGCTGCTCATCGATGATCGCGAGGCCGAGGTTGGCGAACGCCACGTCACCCTGAATCAGCGCGTGGGTGCCGATCGCGAGCACGGGCCCGTCGTCGGCCAGACGCGCGAGCGCGGCGCGGCGCTCCTTAGCCCCTAGCCGCCCGGTGAGCAACACGGGGGTGATGCCGAGTGGAGCGAGGAGCGCGCCAATACTTCGCGCATGTTGCTCGGCCAGCAACTCGGTGGGCGCCATCAGCGCGACCTGAGCGCCGTTCTCCATGGCCAGCAGCGCCGAGAACACCGCGACCACCGTCTTGCCGGCGCCCACATCGCCCTGCAGCAAGCGATGCATGCGCCGCGAACTCGCCATGTCGGCCACGATCTCGCGAATGGCCCGGACCTGCGCGCCCGTGAGCGTGTACGGCAGCACCGCGCGGAGTTTCGTGGTCAGATCGCGACGATTCACGAACGCGGTTCCGCCACGAGCTTCGCGCGCCACCTGATTCGCCTTCCGGTGCAGCAACTGCACGCACAACAACTCTTCGAACGCGAGCCGGGCGCGTCCGCGCAGCGCTTCGGCCACCGACGTCGGGCGATGGACCAGTCGCAGCGCCTCCGGCAACGGCGGCACGTCGGCCTGCGCCAAGATCTCGCGCGGCAGCGTTTCCTGCACCAACGGCAGCAGCTGATCGAGATGCTGCTGCACCATGGCGCGCAGCACGCGCACCGAGAGGCCCTCGGTGCTGGGATAGACCGCCAGCACGCGTCCTTCGTTCGTGCCTTCTTCTTCCGGCCCGAGATTCACGAACTCGCGCGGCTGCAGGCGGCGGCCGTGGAAGAAGCGGACCTGCCCCGTACAGAGCAACCAGTCGCCCTTGTTGATCGTGCGATCGAGGAACGGTTGCCCGGGCCACGCCACTTCGATCATCCCGCTCGCGTCCTGCACGACGGCCTGAAATACCCGCAGCCCCTTGCGGGTGGGCAGCACGCCTTTGGCGATCACTTGGCCGAGTACCGTGATATCGGCGCCGACGACAGCCTGCGCGATGCGCGTGACCGTGCTGGCATCTTCGTAGCGGTGCGGCACGTGGCGGAGCAGATCGCCGGCCATCGTGATGCCGAGTCGTGCCAGCAGCTCGGCGCGCACCGGACCGACGCCTTTGAGATACGTGACCGGCGTGTCGAGCGTGAGCCGCGGCGCCGGACGCGCAGGCGGACGTCGCTTCCGCTCCTGCGGGTCACGATCGCCGCCGAACGCCATCACGCCTCCACCAGCTCCTTGGCGTAGTCTCCCGCATCGAACGGCTCGAGGTCGCCGATCTGCTCGCCGAGTCCGACGAACTTGATCGGCACGTTGAGCGCCTCGTGCACGGCCACCACGATGCCGCCCTTGGCGGTGCCATCGAGCTTCGTGACCACGATGCCCGTGACCGGCACGGCGGCCGAGAAGGTCCGCGCCTGTGAGAGCGCGTTCTGGCCGATCGTGCCATCGAGCACGAGCAGCACTTCGTGCGGAGCGTCGGGAAGCCGTTTCATGATCACGCGATGAATCTTGCGCAACTCCGTCATGAGATCGTCACTCGTGTGCAGGCGACCGGCCGTGTCCACGATGACAATGTCAGCACCGCGCGTCATGCCGGCATCGACGGCGTCGAATGCGACTGACGCGGGATCCGATCCCGGGGCGCCGCCCACGAAGTCGACTCCGGCACGCTCTGCCCACACGCGCAGCTGGTCGATGGCGCCGGCGCGGAACGTGTCGGCGGCGCCGAGCAACACCTTCTTGCCTTCCTTCTTCAATTGCGCCGACAACTTGCCGATGAAGGTCGTCTTGCCGGCGCCGTTCACCCCGATCACGAGGATCACCGTCGGACCCGTCGTGGCACGGAGCAGCGACGGATCCGCGTTGCCCTTCCGCAGCGCGGCTTCGATGCCCTTGGCCAGAGCACCACGGAATTCCGCTTCGGTTTTGACTTCACCGCGCTTGGCGCGAAACTCGACGTCCGCCACCAGTGCCAGCGACGTGGTGACGCCAAAATCGGATTCGATCAGGAGCGTCTCGAGCGTCTCGAGCGATCCCTCGTCGACGCCCTTGAAGAGCACCGACACATCGGTGAACGCAACGTCCTTGAAGCGCTGCCAGAGCGAGCGCTTGGGAGCTTCATCCTTACGGCGAAACAGGCGAGCCATTCTTGACCAGGCGAAGAGAAACGAAGTGTCGAGCGAGTGGCGACGATCAGCGATAGCCGCCAGCACGGCGGCCGATCCATTCGCCGCACAGCAGCAACAGGGCGAGCACGAAGGGCCATCCGGCGTCGGCCAGTCGCGGGGCATCCGACGACAACGCCCCGCGGGAGAGCACGCCATCGCGCACGGTGGGGGCACGGGGCACCCATTCGCGCGAGGCGTTCACCACCAACACGCTGGGACCGCCCTCGGCCTGCACATCGTACACCCCAGCGGCCAACGCGGGTGAGGTAGTTTCGAAGCTCGAGCCGGTGAATCGCAACGTGAGTGAATCGACCACGCTGTCCCCACGGCGGCTGAGTCGCACGGCCACGACCGAATCGGCCCCGCCGCGGCGCCACGCCACCGGATCACCGGCACGCATCAGTGACGCCATTGGCCGCGCCGCACGCACATCACCGCGTCCAGCGGCCAACCAGTCGAAGATGGCGCCCCACAACGCGCCGAACGCCTCAGCGGACCTTCCGCCGCGTAGCGCCCAGCCAGCGTATCCCGAGCCAGAGACGACGACGGTGCGCACACCGTTCTCGATGCGCGCGGCGATGGCCGGCACCGCCTCGCCTCGCTTCCCCAACTGCGCCGTCAGGACGGGCATGGTGCCACGCGCCGGGCCGGCGAGCGTGAGGGGTGGCAAGGAATCGAGCGGCAAGCCGGCGAGTGCGGCGGCCAACGGCGACGCCGGCACGCCTGACGCATACCACTCGGGCGTTCGTGCCATTTCACCGGCCCGCGCGATCGCCGTGGGCGGCGCGGGAATCCAGAGCGCCTTCGCGCCGGTGGCGCTCCGCACCGCTGCGCGCGGACGCCACGCCGTATCGCCATGTACGATCAGCATCCCTGCCGCCCCGGCCTGCGTCTTGACGTCGTCCTCACTGATCGGCGCCAACGAGCCTTCCACCCGCCACACACCGGGTGCGAGGCGCAGGAAGGCCCGTGTCGGCACGTTCAGGGCGCCGCGCAGCACCACCAGTGCCTCGCGCACATCGAGGTCAGGCGCGGTCGAGACAAACACCGCCGCAGGGCGGTCACCGATGTCGATCGTGCTGGACAGCGTGTCGTTGCGCGGTTCGGCGTCACCGGGAACGAGCACCACCGATCGCACGATCGCCGAACGCGCACCGCGCGGCAGGGCGATGGTGGCGGTCACGCGCGTGGAGGTGAGCGCACCCAACGCCGGCACAGGGAGCGTAGCCGGCGCGACACCATCGACCATCACGCGCCACTGCGCCTGTGGCGTCGCCGTGGCACCGGAAGTGATGGTTGCCGCCACCGTGATCGTATCGCCCGCTGTGGCGCTCGTCGGCACTGCCATCTCGGCGATCGCGCCGTCGGTGCGCGGCGCATTCGCCAGCACGCGAATGCGCGAGCCGGTCGGGGCTTCGGCGAGGGACTCGGCATCATCCACCTCACCGTCGGTGAGCAGCACCAGCGGACGCCCGAGCGAGGCCGCCCGATCGACTGCGGCGCGCACACGCGAACCTTGATCATCGGACCGCAGCGTCGCGATGTCGGAGGCGCTGATGTCGCGAATGGAATCGCCAACGATCACGAAGGCCTCGGCGCCGGGCGCATCGCGCTTGGCCGTCGCGGCCAGGCGCTCGCGCCACGCGTTGACCACGGAGTTCTCGTCACCGACCGCGCGACGCGAGGAGGCAGAGACGTCGATCGCCACCAGGGGCGTTGCCGGGCGGGGTGGCGCCGAGGGGGCGCCGAACAGAATGGCCGCGACGAGCGTCACGGCGAGGGCGCGCAAGGCGCCAAGCATGATCGCACGGGAGCGCGCAAGCGTTCCGACACGCCCGTAGGCGAGCCAGGCCGCGGCAACGCCGAGTGCGAGGGCAAGTATCCAGCGAATCACGACAGTAACGTCATTGATCGGCACGATGGGAGAAAGGGCAAAGGGCAAAGAAGCCGAAGCCTCTTTGCCCTTTACGCGGAACGATGCCGATCAGTTCAGTCGCCGGCGACGCGCGTGATCACCGGCGCCGCCGCCGTGCTCGCGGCGCGGGGGCCATCGAGACGGGCGAAGAGCCGTGCCCTGAGATCGTCGAAGCTCGCACGCTGTCCTGAGGCGAGCGGCTCACCGGTCACGTTGCGCAGGGCGACCCTCGGATCGCGGTGCTTACCGTTCACGAGCACTTCAAAATGCAGGTGAGGTGCGGTGGACAGCCCCGTGGTGCCCACGAACGCGACCGTACGCGAGATCGAGACCGTGGTGCCACGACGGATGCCAGGGGCGAACGCATTCAGATGGCCATAGCGCGTGACGAAGCCGTTGCGATGCCGAATCTCGAGCACGCGACCATACCCGCCCTTCCAGCCGGCAAAGATCACGACGCCATCGCCCAGCGCGCGGACGGGGGTGCCGCGGGCGGCGGCATAGTCCATCCCTTGGTGCGCGCGCACGGTGCCGAGGATCGGATGGCGACGCAGGCCGAACACGCTCGAGATGCGCCGGAAAGCGAGCGGTGCCCGCAGAAACGCGGCTCGCATCGACTTGCCTTCTCCATCGAAATACGCGCTCTTGCTGCCCTGCGCGAATCGCATGGTTTCCACGCGACGGCCATCGACGGTGAGCCGGGCGGCGATGACGTCGCCGGGTCGGACAGCCCCATTCGGCGCGCGCTGGCGCTCCATGAGCACTTTGATCGTATCGCCTTCGCGCAGATCGCGGCTCAGGTCGACGCGGTATTCAAGAATGTCGGCCAGCGCGTAGGCGACTTCATTGCGCACATTGGCCGGAAACGCATCGGCACCCTGTGCAATGGCTCCCGTCAGCGTGGACGAGACCACGCCGCCAACGACGACCGTGTCGGTGGTCCAAGGCAGCGTCTCTTCTTTCTCCAGCCATCCGGACCGCGAACCGCCCGTGGCGGAGCGTGTGAAGCGCACCAAGCGATCGATGGCCAGCTGCAGCACGACCTCGGAGGCGCCGGAATCCGCGCTGACCGTAGAGGTGATCGTGGTGCCGGCGCGGATCTTCCGGGCGTCGATTGCCTGCGACTCGCGCAACACACGGGCGGCTTCGTCGCGCGGGACGCCTGCGCGTTCCAGCACGGCCACGAGCGGCTCCCCCCGCTTGACGGTGTCGACGCGCACGCGCCACTTGGACGCGACAGAAACACGAGACCCCGCAGCGAGCACTGTCGCTGCGGGGCGTTCGGGGACAGGACGTCCCAACGCAATTGCGGTGGCTCCGATACCGGCACAAAGGGTAGCCATCAGGAGCCGTGCGCGAGCGCTGGTCAATCCATCTGTCTCCGTATGAACGTCGGGATTTCCATGTCGTCTAGCTCAGTGCTTGGCGACGGGGAGATCGGAGGAACGCGAGACGGCCGTGGCGGCGCGCCTTCCCAAGCAGGACGAGCGGGGGCGGCCACAGGTCTCGAAGCGGGCCGGTCCCTCGTAGGGAACGGCAGCACCGCAGGGGACTTGGCCGCCGCTGCAGGAGGAAAAGATGCAGCGGGCGGATTGGCAGCGGAAGGGCTCGTTGTGCCGAGCGGCACATTACGGACGACTCCGTTGCCGGCGCCTCCCTGCATCTGCCGGTCGAATCCGGTCGCAATGACCGTAACGCGGATCTCGTTCATCATGGCGGGCTCATGCACGGCGCCGAAGATGATCTCGGCGTTGTCCCCGACCGCGTCGTGCACGATGTCGTTGATCTGCGTGACTTCGCCGAGGGTAAGGTCTTCGCCGCCCGTGATGTTGACGAGCACGCCGGTGGCGCCGGAGATCGAGACGTTGTCGAGCAACGGCGAGGCGATAGCCTGCTGGGCGGCTTCCATGGCGCGGTTCTCGCCGCGGCCGATGCCCGTGCCCATGAGCGCCGAGCCGCCGTTCTGCATGACGGTGCGCACGTCGGCGAAGTCGACGTTCACGAGGCCGGTTTCGCTGATGAGCAGCGAAATGCCCTGCGTGGCGTGCAGCAATACTTCGTCGGCCTTCTTGAGCGCCTCATGGAACGGGATGCCCTTGCCGACCACCGCGAGCAGTCGCTCGTTGGGCACGATAATCATCGTGTCCACGTGCTTGCGCATCTCGGCGATGCCTTCTTCCGCCTGGCGCATCCGCTTGCGTCCTTCGAACAGGAACGGCCGCGTGACGATGCCGACGGTGAGCGCGCCCGCTTCACGCGCCAGCTCGCAGATCACGGGAGCCGCGCCCGTGCCCGTCCCGCCACCCATACCACAGGTGACGAACACGAGATCCGCGTTGCCAAGCACGCGCTTGGTGTCTTCTCGGTTTTCATCGATCGCCTGCCGCCCGATCTCCGGGCGAGCGCCAGCACCGAGTCCACGCGTGAGCTTCTTGCCGATCTGAATCTTGACGTCGGCCTTGGAATTCATGAGCGCCTGCGCGTCGGTGTTCACCGAAATGAACTCGACGCCCTCGAGGTGTTCCTCGATCATGCGGTTGACGGCATTACCGCCACCGCCGCCCACGCCCACGACTTTCATGCGGGCGTTCTGGGAAGCGCTCTCTTCGAACTCGAAGGTCATGCGGGGGAGCTCCATACGGGGCTTTGCGGGCTCAGGGTGGTTCGCACAGCAACCCGGCAGCAGGCTGGGTCGCCACGAATCCTCTGCAGCGAGCTCCGCCAACGTTGGCGGTCCGCGCACGGACTCTCGGGAATGTGGAAGATCATGCCGCATGATGCGAAAGCTTCCCTAGAATACACATTCGAGAGTGCAGCGCAACCCGTGAAATCCGTTGAAGTTGGACGGATTCGTCACGACTTTGGGCGGCGTGAAACAGGCCCGATTTTATCCACATATTCGCCGCATGGAACGGCTTGTGACATTCGCGAATGGGGCCATTGAACTGATCACACAGAGCAAAGGAGAAAAAGAGAAAAGGAGGCGACTGGATTGGGCGGCCCGGTCTCTTTTTCTCTTTTTCTCTTCGCCTCCGTCTGATCAGTTCAGCGGGTCTGCGTCAAATGCGCGACCTTATCGGCCCGCCGGTGCCGTTGCCGCCGACGGCTTGGCGTCCGCCGCACCACCGGCGTCGTTCCAGTTGATGATGCTATTGAACACCATGTTGAACTCGCCGTGGTTCTGCCACCGGTAGATCGGGTTGTTGGCGAACATGATCACACGACCGTTGCCCTTCACGGCGCCCGGCACGTCCACGGCGAACGGCCGCGACTTCAGGGAGTCGGCGCCCGTCATGAGACCCGAGAGCACCGCTTTGTCACCGCCGACGTAGCGCGCGAGCACATTCCCTTCGTCGGCGATTCCGACCTTGAACGGCGTGCCGCCCACGTACTTCACCGGGATCACGGTCTTGCCGAAGCCGTAGAACACCGGATGCTCCGGACGCGTGATCGTGGCTTCCACCAGGGGACGCTGCGACGTGAGCCCCGGCACGGTGGTCTTATCGACCGTTCGCGCCCAACCGAACTCGATCGGCAGACGCGCGGATTCGCCGATCGCGATCAGCGTACCACCCGACGCGAGGAACGCGGCGACTGCATCGACGCCGGGCTGACCGAAGCCGCCCGTGAGATCCTTCGTCTCGCCGTACATGCCGAGGAACTTGTACTTGTCGTTCTTGAGATACGGCTGCGCGCGTGCGGCCGGCGCCTGCATCACCGTCTGCCGGCTCAGGTTCTGCTCGGCCATCAGGATCACGTCGTAGTCCTTTCGCAGGTTCCCCTGCACCACGCGCTCCTTGTAGACCAAGTCGTACGGAATCTTGAACTCGTCGAACGTGAGACGATACCAGCCCAGATTCTGCGTGCCGGTCCACTGCGAGTAGATGGCGACCCGCGGCACATCGGCGTCGTGCATCGATACCGACGGTGCGCGGCCCAGCATGGCGGCGGTGAGTCCCAGCGAATCCACCAGCGTACGCACCCGCGGCGCATACTTGCCATCGATCACAAACGAACCGGCCGGGAACGTCGTGTCGCCGGCGGCGAAGCGCTGCTCGGCCACCTTCATCGGCACCGTGCGCAGCAGATAGCGCAACGTGACCATGTTGTTCGAGCCGGTGTGCGCCACGGCGATGGCTGCATTGCCGCTGCCGCGTGTGTTGCCCTTCAGCACGATCTTGTCGATCGGTGATACGGCGGCCTTCAAAATGCTGGGATCGGCGATTTCGACGACATCCACGTCCATCGCGAGCCCCATCGACCAGCCGCTGTCGTCGTACGTGTTCAGGCGGGCGTCCGGATACTGCTGCCGCTCGATGAGATTCTTGGCGAGACGACCGTAGGGCTGATCGCGCTTGATGACATACGAGCCGGCCGGATACGTGATCGCCCCGACCTTCACCGGCGCCGTGGCCTGCCCCACTTCGATGCGCTGGACGCGTAGCAGATTCACGAACTCGGCCACGCGCGTCATGTCACGCTGCAGCGGAATCACGAACCCGTACGGCGCCTTGACCTTGCCCTCTTCAATGCTGTTGCGCGTCTTGATGTAGAAGTTCTCGAGCACGGTGGCCGGGAACATCGACGCCAGCTGGAGCGCCGACAACACGCCGGTCTGCATGTAGTTCGTGTTCGAGCGCCGCGTGAACGTGGCGATATCGTTGAAGCCGATCGGATTGCCGCGATACCACTCACGATCCTGTGCGCCACCACGACCGGTCGGTACCGCGCCGCCGCGACCGCCACCAAGTCCGCCACCTGCAGCGGGCGCGGCAGACGCCGTGCCGTTGCGCGCGTTGGCCATCGCCGTGCTGTCGAGGTCACGACCCGACTGCGTCTCGTACATCTTCATGAGACCGTTGTGGTTGTACGCCACCGATCCGAGATAGCCGGGCGACCAGCCGTCCATGAAGGCGTGGGTGTACACGCCCGGCATGCCCCACTTCGTCATCTGCGCCATCTCCCAGTTGCCGAACCACGGCAACTCGGCGAACAGGATCGGATCGAGATTCGGATTCTGCGGCGGGCCACCGGTGTACGTGTACAACAACGGCTGCGCTTCATGCAGATCGTGCATGATCGGCGGATACGCCGTGAAGTACCAATCGATGATCGCGCGCATCTGCACCAGCTTGATGTTGATGTCGCGATTGTTGTCGTGGTACACGTACTTGCCCCAGTACGGCACGCCCGCGCCGCCGCCAAAGCCACCACCACCACCCGGTGCCGGCACGGCGGCGGGCACCCGACGCGTGGTATCGCCGGCGACCACTGCGGTCGCGGGCGGAGCCGGCACCACGGCGGGAGTGATCGCCGGCGCCGGAATGGCTGCCGCCATGTCGAGACCGCGGAAGAACCAGTCGACGTTGCGATCGCGGCCGTCGGCATCGGCCGCCGGCGTCATCGATACGTACAGCTGTTCACGGATCTGGCTGATCAACGGCGATGTTTCGGTCACCAGCCTATACGCCAGTTCCATCAGCATTTCCGACGGACCGGTTTCGCCGCTGTGCAGGCCGCCCATGAAGTGGTAGTGCGGCTTCGTATCGGTCAGCACCGCCTTCACCTGGGCCTCGGTCATGCCGCGCGGGTCGGCGATCTTCGCGAGGTTTTTCCGGTTCTGGTCGAGGCGCTGCATATTCGCCTCCGACGAGATCCAGACCACGACGAGCTCACGACCTTCGTCGGAGCGACCGATGGTTTCGATCTTCACCCGCGGCGACGCTGCAGCGAGCGCGCGGTAATACTTCAGCTGATCGGCGTAGTACGTGAGCTTGCGCGGCGCGCCGATGTGGTAGCCGAGCACATCGCGCGGGGTCGGGATGCCCGCCACCAGTGGCAGGTGATCCACCAGCGGGCTGCCGTGCTTCGGATTGGCGAGCCACTCCTGGTAGCTCTGCGTGAACGTCGGATCCTGCTTCTGATTGGGATCGCGCGTTTCGGTCGTGAGCTGCTGGGCAGCCAGTGACGCGAAGGGCGCAAATCCGAGCAGAAGCGCGTGGCGCGTAAGCACCTGGCGCACGGCTCGGAAACGGGAGAGACCGACGTCGATCACGAAAGCTCCGACAGTAAGGAGTAAGAAGTACGGAGTAGGGAGTAGCGTTAAGCGACTACGGGGTACCGAGACACCCGTCTCCGTACCCCGTACCTCTTACTCTCTACTTCGCTGTTCCGTTAGAACCAATCCTGCAACCACGTCTTCACGCGCGTCGCCAGCTTGTCGACGCCGGCGCCGGTGAGCGACGGTCGGCGCGCGATCACACCGCCCAGCGCCACGCGATGCGCGCCGTAGAGCGCGAGACCGACGGCCGTCGCGAAACGTGGCTCGGCGATCTGCTCCACGAGTCCACCGACCTTGTCGCCGGGTACACCCACGCGCACACCGAGCCCGAACACATCGGCGGCGAGCTCGCTCACGCCTTCGAGCGCTGCACCACCGCCGGTGAGCACGATGCCGGCATTCAAGCGGCCGGCAAAGCCTGCGGTTTGCACCTCGCGCTGCACCCTGTCGAAGATCTCGTCCATGCGCTGATGAATGATGTGCGTCATCAGTTCGCGCGAGATGTGCCGTTCCGCGTGCGACGCCGACGCCGGCATGGCGATCACCTGTTCGGCGTCGACCATGGGCTCGTACGCGCAGCCGTAAGCTTCCTTGAGCTGTTCGGCATCGTTGTTCGTGATGCCGAGTCCCTGCACCAGATCACTCGTGACGGCGTTGCCGCCAAACGGGATCGTGCCGAGATGTCGGATCTTCCCCTCGTGAAACACGGCGAGATCGGTCGTGCCGGCACCGAGCTCGAGCAGGATGACGCCGAGCTCTTTCTCTTCTTCGGTGAGCACGGCCAACGCACTGGCCAGCGGCTCGAGCACGAGTTCGCGCGTTTTGTATCCGGCGCGTTCGATGCTCTTGCGTAGGTTCATGGCGGGCGAGCTGCCGATCGTAACGAGGTACATCTCCGTTTCGAGGCGCGTGCCGATCATGCCGACGGGATCGCGGATCCCGTCGGTTTTGTCGACGCGGTACTCCTGCGGGATCGCGTGCAGCAGTTCGCGGTCCTGCGGAATCGCCATCGCGCGCGCGACTTCATTCACGCGATCGACATCGGTGCGCATGATCTCGTTGCCACTGATCGCCACCACGCCCGTGGAACACATCGCACGCACGTGCTCGCCGGCGATGCCGACGTACAGCGATTCGGGGGACACGCCGGCCACGCGGCTGGCTTCTTCCACCGCCTTCCGAATGGAGTGCGTGGCCTCTTCGATGTCGGAGACGACACCGCGGCGCAGGCCCATCGTGCGGGTGTTCCCCACTCCCAGCACGCGCAACGTCGGCGTGCGCGGCAGATCGCCGTGCACCGCCGCGACGATGGCGGTGGTGTGCGCGGTGCCGATATCGAGGGCGGCGACAATGGGTTCGGAATTCATGGCTGTCTGGCGATCACCTGGTCACGAAAGCGGAGGTCGAGCTCCACCGCACGCAGATGATTCCGCGCGAGGTCCGCTTCCACAGGTAATATGTCCTTGAAGCGCGCTACGGTCACGTCGGACGTGGTTCGTACCGTGACGCCGCCCAATTTGAAGCGCATTTCCTCCTTTCCGGCCCGCTCGCCGTGCGAAACACGGGCATAGAGTCGCGGTGCGTCCTTGCGCAGACCGTCCAACAGGTGCAGGAGCGAACTGTCGGCGGAGGCGGCCACGGGCACGTCCAGCGGATAGCGCGCGGGGTCGATCGGCAGGGGGCGCCCGGTCGCATCGGCCGGCTCGAGTCGTCCCTTGCGCGGCACGTAGGCCACCGGCTCGCGTTCCACGACGCGGATGAGGAGGGTACCCGGCAGTTGCCGTTCGACGACCACCGACGCCACCATGGAATGTGCCCCGAGGCGCTCGACCAGCGGCTCCAGTGGCTGCCACACCGACTGCAGCGTGTCCACGTTGAGCCGCGCGACCAGCTCCGTCGGACGGGCGTAACGTACGCCTTCGAACACCACGCGACGGGCGTGGAAGTAGTCGAGCCGCGCGAGCGCGAGGGGGCCCCACCACGGCGCGCCCACCCCGACACCGACCGCCAGCACAAAGCCAACACCGCGAACCCAGCGCAGCCACGTGGGCCGCGCCGCCTTCGGTGTCGTCGTCGGCGACGCCTTCCTGGCCGACGGCGTGGTGGGATCGAACGCCGCGGTGGCCATCAGCCGCGCAGCGCCTCGAGCAGTTCGGGGCCCGTCTTGGTGATATCGCCGGCGCCCATGGTCACGACCACGTCCCCCTCTCGAACCACGGCCCGCAACGCGGCCACCGCTTCGCTTCGCGGGCCGTGCCACTGCATCACACCGGCCGTGACGCGATCGCCGATGAGCGCCGACGTGACGGTCGGATCGGGCGCCTCGCGGGCGCCATAGATGTCGCACAGCAACAGCACATCGGCAGCGCTCAGCGCGTCGGCGAAATCGACCTGCAGATCGCGCGTGCGGGAATACAAGTGCGGCTGAAACGCGAGCACGAGCCGACGGCCAGGGAACGCATGACGCGCCGCGGCGATCGTGGCGCGCACCTCGGTCGGGTGGTGCGCGTAGTCATCGACGACGTCGACCCCGTGCACTGATCCCAGTCGCTGAAACCGACGCTCGACGCCGCGGAACGCAGCCAGTCCCGGTGCCATGGCTGCCACGGAGCAGCCGAGCGCGAGTCCGGCGCCGAGCGCAGCGAGCGCGTTGCGCACGTTGTGCAGCCCCGGCACCGAGAGCTGCACGCGGCCCAGGTCTTCGCCGTCGAAACGCGCCTGAAAGCGTGAGCCCATCGCATCGAGCACCAGGTCGCCGGCGACCAGCCGCGCATCATCGGCGTGCCTCGACGGCGCCGTACCTGGCACCGTGGCGCTGTACGCAATCACCTCGTGTCGCGACGCAACGCGCAGGGCCATCGCCCCGTCATCGTCGGCGCATCGGACGACAACGCGCGCCGGTGCGAGGTATTGCTCGAACGTGCGCATGATGTCGTCGAGATCGCGATAGATGTCGAGATGATCGGCTTCCACATTCAGAACGACGGCCACGGCCGGATCGAGCGCGAGGAACGAGCGGTCGTATTCATCGGCCTCGACGACGTACGTGTCGCCGCCCAAGCGCAGATTGCCCGCCCAGAGCTCCACGCGTCCTCCCACCACGCCGGTGGGTTCGCGACCGGCGGCGGTGAGCGCTTCAGTCGTCATCACGGTCGTGGTCGTTTTGCCGTGCGTGCCGGCGATCCCGACCAGCGTCCCGCCGCTGACTGCATCGGCCAGCGCTTCGGCGCGTCGCACCAGCGGGATGCCGGCGGCACGCGCCGCGACCATCTCGGGGTGCGTCGCGCTGATCGCGGAGGAATAGACCACGGCACGTGCACCGCGCACGAGTGCCGCATCGTGCGCGGCGACGGCGATGCCGTAGCGCGCGAGATCGGGCGCGCCGGCGGGATTCGCGTCGGTGCCCTGAAGGTGCACGCCACGACGGCCAAGCAGTTCAGCCAGCGCACTCATGCCGGCACCGGCGATTCCGATGAAGTGCACCGGACGCGGGTCGATGCGATCGAGCAGAATGGCGGCCGTCAACGACGGAGCGCGGGCGCCGGATTCGGCGTTATCGGGGCGTGGATGCGGCGCAGACATGGCTACAATATGGCGACGCGATCAGCCGATCCCCACGGCATCGAGGCCGAGGGTCACGATGACCGATCGAGCGATGTCGGCGGCGGCACCGGGTCGGGCTCGCTGCAGCGCGGCGTGGTGCATGGCGGCCCGTGCCGCCGGGTCGTCCCGCAGCGACCGCACGGCGTCGTCAAGTAATGCCACGGTAAAGTCGCGCTGCGGCACATATCGCGCGGCGCCCACGGCCTGCGTGGCCTGCGCATTGTGTGTCTGATGATCCTGCGCCGCGCTGGGCAATGGAACCAACAGCGACGGAATGCCCCACGCACATAATTCGGCGATCGTCATCGCGCCGGCGCGCGTGACCGCGAGATCGGCGGCGGCATAGGCGTCTGCGATCGGCGCGAGATAGGGACGCACCCGCACCATTGCTGATTCACGGTCGAGGTAGGCCGCCGCCTGTTGTTTTCCGGTGGCCCAGATCACGGCGACGCCCTCGGGAAGTCCCTGCGCCGTCCAGGCGGCGACCACGTCGTTCAACGCGCGTGCTCCCTGACTGCCGCCCACGATGAGCACAACGAACGCGTGGTCCGAGAGTCCCCACACGCCTCGCGCCTCGGCTCGCGATCGCGGCGATGCCGGTGGCGGCTCAATCGGACATCCCAACGGCAGCACCTGCGTGTTCGCGCCCACCGAGAGCCGAGTCGCCGCTTCAGGAAAGCCAAGGAATAGGGACGTCGCGCCCTTGGCGAACGTGCGCGTAGTCAGCCCCGGATGCGAATCGGGTTCGTGCAGCATGATGGGCACGCCGCGCGCGCGCCCCCACGCTAACGCCACGCCCGCCGCGTACCCGCCAGTGCCGATGACGGCCAAAGGCGCGTTCGGCGCCGCCAGGTGCGTGATCTCGCGCCACGCGCCGATGGCGCCCACGATCGTACGCCAGTTCTTCCACGGCGCCTGACGATACAGCGGGTGCAGGTCGAGCAGCGTGAAGCCGAACTCCGTGGTCGGCAGCACATCGCGTTCGATGCCGCGGCGCGCACCGATGAAGTGCGGCTCGACGTGCGGTGCCTGCTTCACCAACGCCCGCGCGATCGCAAGGCCGGGGTACAGGTGCCCACCGGTACCGCCGCCCGCGAAGAAGATACGGGTCGCGCGAGACGACGTCATGCCATCGCCATCAAGGGATCGGTCGCACTGGCGCCGTACACGCGCTCGCGATCGCTGCCGATGTTCACGAGGATGCCAGTCATCGCCAGTGTCAGCACGAGGTTGGAGCGTCCGTACGACACGAAGGGCAAGGTCAGTCCGGTGTTCGGCAATAGGCCGATCACCACGCCAAGATGAATGAACGCGGTGAAGACGGTCACGAAGGTGATCCCGATCGCGACCAGCGCCGTGAACGGACTTCGTGCCCGCCGCGCGATGCGGAAGCCGAGCCAGCCGTACAGCGCGAAGGCGAGGGTCAGCCCGCCGAGTCCGAGAAATCCGAACTCTTCGCCCACGATCGAACCGATGAAATCGTTGTAGGCGAGCGGCAGCCATCCGCGCTGCTGATTGCCCTGGCTGAAGCCAACGCCCACAATGCCGCCCGACCCGACCGCGACAAACGACTGATACTGTTGATCGGCCGTGGCCGACCGCGTGGTCGACTCCTGCTCTTTCGAGAGAAAACTTTCCACGCGCTTTCGCACGTAGGAACTCTGCGAGGCCTGAAAGCCGATGAGCAGCAACCCGACCGCACCGAACAACAGAAAGTGCGACACGCGCGCGCCGCCCACGAACAACAACACCGCCATGGTGAGACAGAACATCATGGCTACCGAAATGTCAGGCTCGAGAATCGCCAACAGACTGAGCGCCCCGATGACCACCGCGAACGGCATGAGCCCCTTGCCCAACTGTTTCACGGCCGCACCCTTCTTCACCAACAGCATCGGCGTCCACACCAGCACCGCGAACTTCGCCAACTCCGACGGCTGCAACGAGCCGTTGAAGAGATACCGGCGCGAGCCGTACACCTTTCGGGAGATCGCTTCCATGCCGGGCAGCACCACGATCAACATGAGCAGCAGACTGATGCCCATGATGTGCCATGCGTACTTTCGCCAGATCTCGGCGTCGACCTTGGCGCAGATCGCGAAGATCACCACGCCCACCACCACGCCGGTGAACTGACGCAGCACGAAGAAATGTCCCGGACTGTTCGCCGAGATCGCCTGCAACGCGCTGGCGCTGTACAACACCGCCAGCCCGAATGACACGAGCACGGCGGTCACGAGCAACAGCGCTCGTGCCTCGAGCGACATGCGCCAGCGTTCCCGCGTGCCCGTCATGGTTCCGCTCATTACGCCACTCCCGCGCTCACTCACGCCATGGCACCCGCGAACCGCGCGAACTCGCGACCGCGCTCTTCATAGTTGTTGAACATGTCGTAGCTGGAGCAGGCTGGTGACAAGAGCACTACGTCTCCGGCCACCGCGAGCGCACGCGCCCGCGTCATCACCTGCTCGAAGCGGTCGGAGCCGCAATGCTCCACCAGCACGCGTCCGTGTAACGGGGCTTCGAGATCGCTCGCGATCAGCGCGCCGGCCTCACCGTACGCGAGTACGACCTTGGCCGTGCGCAGCAATTCGGGCACCAACGCCGTGTACGACTCTCCCTTGTGACGCCCGCCCAAGAGCACGATGGTGGGCCGCGACATGCTGGCTAACGCGACCTTGGTGGAGTCGATATTGGTAGCCTTGGAATCATTGAGCCACAGAATCCCGCCGCGATCGACCACGGGCTCGAGTCTGTGCGGCAGTGCGCCGAAGGTCCCGATGGCTGCGGCCAGTTGCGCACGCGCCGAGGGAATGCGATGCAACGGATCGGCGGCCATGACGGCCAGCAGTGCCGCGAGTGCATTGGCGACGTTGTGATCGCCCGTCAGGGTCAGCCTGTCTCGCGCCACCAACGGTTCGCCGAACAGGTGCAGCATGCCGGACCCGCGATGGTAAAACCCGTCCACGTCGGTGCGATGCACCGAGAAGCGGTGCCAATGCCCCGGGATGCCAGCGACCAAGGCGCCGACGTCGGCGCTGTCGGCGGTGGTCACCCACTGCGACGGCAGCACGGCGTTCGCAAAGAGTCGCTTCTTGTCGGCGTAGTACTCGGCCACACCGGCATAGCGATCCAGGTGATCGGGACTGAGCGTGGTGAGCACACCAACGTCGGGCATGATACCGGGCGTGTCGTGCAGCTGGAACGACGACAGTTCGAGCGCCGCCCAGGCCGGCGGCGCGCTGAGGAGCGCCAGCTCGGACACGGGCGTGCCGATGTTGCCGACGTCGGCGGCGTCGTGTCCCAGCGCGCGAAGCAGATGACCGATCAGCGCCGTCGTGGTCGTCTTGCCGTTGGTACCCGTGACCGCGATGTAACGCAGCGCCGGCTGCAAACGCAACGCGACTTCGACCTCGCTCACGACGGGTACGCCCGCACTGAGCGCGGCGCGGATCGGCGGCGCCGTGGGCGGGATGCCGGGGCTGACCACCAGCACCGAGCAGTGCGCGATCCGCTGCACATTGTGCACGCCGACATCGACGCTGGCGCCTTCGCGTTCGAGCATCGCTCCGGCGCTACGCACGGCCTCTGACGTGGACGCATCGGAGGCGTACACCGAGCAGCCGGCGGCGCGCAGCAGACGCACGGCGGCGATCCCACTACGGGCGAGACCGACCACGGCGAACTCTCCCCGTCGTTCAGCGAGACGTCGCGCGACGATCGAGGCGAGTTCCTGCGGCGGCCGTACGTCACCCATGGCTTCGCTCCGTTAGCGCAATTTGAGCGTGCTGAGCGCGAGGATCGCGCACAAGATGCCGATGATCCAGAAGCGGATGACGACTTGCGTCTCCGGCCAGCCAGACAATTCGAAGTGGTGATGCAGCGGGGCGCGCTTGAACACGCGGTGCTGCTGCGCGTATTCCAGCCCGAACCGCTTCTTCCGGTACTTGAACACGGTGCGCTGCAGGATGACCGACACGGTCTCCGCGACGAACACCGCGCCCACGATCAGCAGCAGGAACTCGCTCTTGAGCAGAATTGCAATCGATCCGAGTGCCCCGCCGAGTGCCAGCGAGCCGGTGTCGCCCATGAACACCTGCGCCGGATGGGCGTTGTACCACAGAAAGCCGATGCAGGCCCCGACCACGGCGGCGCAGAACACGGTGAGTTCACCGGCGCCAGCCATATAGAAGATCTGCAGGTACGCACTCGTGTCCACGCGACCGGCCACGTAGGCGAACAGGCCGAGCGTGAGCACCGCGATTGCCATGAGTCCGGCAGCGAGTCCGTCGAGACCGTCGGTGAGATTCACCGCGTTGCTGAAGCCGGTGAGAATGAAAGTGACCCACGGGATGTACATCCACGCCGCCCACGCCACCGCCGGCACGACCAGGATGTACTTGAAGAACGGCAGCGTGGTGCTGGCACCGGGGAGGGTGGAGACCGGAAAGAACAGCAGGATGAGACCGAGACCGAGTCCACATGTCACCTGGCCCGCGAGCTTGTAGCGCTCGACGAGCCCTTCGTTCTTCTTGCCTTCCCGCTTCTGCTTGAGCTTGAGGTAGTCATCGAGAAAGCCGATCATCCCCATCCACACCGTGACCGCCATGGCCAGCAACACGTAACGATTGCTGAGTCGCGCCCAGAGCAACACGGGCACGAAGGTGGCCGCCAGAATAATGAGGCCACCCATGGTCGGCGTGGTCCCTTTGCCGGCGTGCGAATCGGGCGTGCCGGCGCGCACCACCTGATGCACGGCCATCGCTCGGAGCCGGCGAATGATGACCGGCCCGAACACAAACGTGAGCAGCAGCGCCGACACGAACGCGGCGGCCGATCGGAACGTGATGTAGTTGAGCAGATTGAACACGCGGACGTCGCGCGCAAACGGCTGGAGCAGATAGTAAAGCACTAGGCAGTCGCCCAGGAGGTAAGCGTGGGAACCAGCCGCTCGAGGCGCATCCCGCGGGAGCCCTTGAGCAGCACGATGGCATTGCGTTCGAGTCGTGGCGCGAGCAACGACCACAGCGCGTCGAAGTCTGGCGTCGCCACGACGCGCGGATCAGCCGGCGCGATCTCATGAAACGCCGCCGCGAAGTCACCCACGCCGACGATCAGGTCGGCCCCCGAGGCCAGCGCCGCACTCGCCACCTCACGATGCTGCTGCGCCGACTGCGCGCCCAACTCACGCATGGTACCGAGAATCGCGACCCGCTGCTGTCCTGAACCTACGCGACCGAGCAGATCGAGCGCAGCACGCATCGAGGCCGGATTGGCATTATAGGCGTCGTTGATAAGGACCAGCTCGCCAAGTGGCTCCCAGACGCCGCGCATGGTCGGCACCGGCATCTCGGCCATCCCCGCCGCCGCATCGACCAACGGGACACCACATGCCCCCGCCGCCGCGATGGCCAACATCGCGTTGGACGCCTGATGCGCGCCCCGAAGTGGCAACGTGAAATGCACGCCCTCGACGTCGAGCCACGGACGTCCTTGGGTGTCGAGCCCCCACGCCGTGGGCGTGATCGACGCGTTCTCGAGTCCGGCGGACAGGACGGCCGTGGCGCGGGCCTTGGCGATGTCCGCGACTTCAGGGTGCGCCGACGGCACGATGGCGAGCGTCACGCGATGAAAGATCTCACTTTCCTCGCGCAGCACACCGGCCAGATCGCCGAGTCCTTCCAAATGCTCTTCACCGATCGAGGTGAGCACGGCGATGTCGGGCTCGGTGATGGCTCGCAGTGTGGCGACTTCGCCCGGCGTGTTCGTACCGACCTCGACGATCGCGACTTCCGCATCGGACGGAATCGCCAGCAACGTGAGCGGCACGCCGATGCGGTTATTGAGATTGCCCTGGGTGGCATGCACCACGAGCGTGCGCGAGAACGCCGCCTTGAGCAGCTCCTTGGTGCTGGTCTTGCCGTTCGATCCGGCCACGGCGATCACACTGCGCCCCCATGCGCGGCGCCAGGCGGTGGCAAGCTCACCGAGCGCCACCAGCGTATCCGACACCACGTACGTCGGCACGCCAAGCCCCGCCGCTTTGCCGGCATCGCTCACGACGAACGCGGCGGCACCGGCATCACGTGCGGTGGCGAGAAAATCGTGCGCATCGAAGCGCTCACCTTTGAGCGCCACGAAGACATCCCCGCGCGTGATCGCGCGCGTGTCGGTGGACACACCGGCTAATGGACGCGGGATCCGCGGCCCGGTGCCCAGCGCATCGGCCACGCGCTCGAAGGTCCAAAATGGATGCGCGTGATCAGGCGCGACGGCGGAAATCGCGCTGAACGCGGTGCCGGCGGTAGAGAAAGCGGTCACGCAGAATGGGGCGGACGGTTGGGAAGGATAGCCGGCTTCGTGGTCGTAAGTTCGGCCATGAGTTCGGCCACGATCTCCCGTTCATCGAACGGATACGACGTGGTGCCGCGAATCTGATACGTCTCATGTCCCTTGCCGGCCAGCACCACCACATCGTGTGTCGTCGCGAGGCGCAGGGCGTGGGCGATGGCGTCGCGGCGATCGACGATCCGCACATGATCGCGTCGCGTCATACCGGCCTCGATGTCGTCGAGAATGCGCTCAGGATCTTCGGTACGCGGATTATCGCTGGTCACGATGGCGACATCGGCAAGGTCTTCGGCAAGACATCCCATCTCCGGGCGCTTGCCGCGGTCACGGTCACCACCACAGCCGAACAGGACGATCAATCGGCTGGCCGACCCGTCGCTCTGCCGGGTGAATGGACGTACGGCACGCAGCGCGCGATCGAGCGCGTCGGGTGTGTGCGCGTAGTCACGCAGCACGGTGGGCGCGGTCTGCAAGCGCTCGAGTCGTCCCGGTACCTGCGGCGCGACCGACAAGCGTTGCGCCACGTCGGCAATCGGCATGCCCAATGCCAGCGCCACTGCCGCCGCGCCGAGCGCGTTCGCGATGTTGAAGTCGCCGATAAGCGGCAATGACACCGACTGCGCACCGTGCGGTGACACGAGCAGGAAGCGGCTGCCGTCGCTGGTGAACGTGACATCGCGTGCCGAGATGTCGGCGCCGGATTCGGTGCCGAAGGTCCACGATGTGGGTGCATTGGTGACACCGCGCCACGATGGATCATCAGCGTTGAACAACGCGACGCCATCGCGCGCCAGCAGCCCGACGAGGCGCAGCTTGGCGGCACGATACTCCTCCATCGTGCCGTGATAGTCGAGATGATCGCGCGTGAGATTGGTGAACACGGCCGCCGCGAACGACAGCCCATCCACCCGTCGCTGGTCGAGCGAGTGCGATGAGACTTCCATGGTGACCGTGCGCACGCCGCGATCCGCCAGTTCGCGCAACAGTCGCTGCAGCTCGACGGGGCCCGGCGTGGTGAGACCGCTGCCGCCGGGCAAGGTCACGCCGTCGCTGCCGAGCAGCACGCCGAGGGTGCCGATCGACGCAGCCGGACGCTCGGGTGAATCCAGCAAGTGCCGCAGCAAGCCGACCGTGGTCGTCTTGCCATTGGTGCCGGTCACACCCACCAGCGTGAGCTCGCGTGCCGGCCAGCCGTGGAACGCGGCGGCCGTCACGGCTGCGGCGCGTCGCCCGTCGCGCACTACGATGGCCGGAAGCCCGGCCGCTGCCGCGGCGTCGGCGTCTTCCACGAGGGCGAGCGCCGCACCGCTGGCCTTCGCTGCTGGCAGCCAGGCATGCCCGTCCTGCGCGGCCCCCTTCACCGCCAGAAACGCCGACCCCGACGTCACGCGCCGACTGTCGTCGATCACATCGGTGACGACCGGGGGCAAATCATTGGCCGACGACACCAGCAAGCCGGCATCGCGCAGCGCGTCGAGCAAGACGCCAACGTCCACGACGCGAGCGGTTGCCGTCACTTGGCCGACTCCATACGCGGCATCTCCAGTTGCACGGTGCTACCCACGCGAAGCATGGTACCCGCGGCAGGACGGGTGCGCACGTCGGAGCCGCGCGCGATACTCACCTGAAACCCGGCAGCGTACAACGTGCGCGTCGCTTGACGCACGTCGAGTCCGAACACGGACGGTACCGCCCGAACCTCGCGGTCGTTGCTCGGGGCCATCTTCTGTGCCTTGAATGGCAACGCAACGACCACGCGTGCCGCTGCCGGCGCCGGCTCGGCTTTCGGCGGAGCCGGTGCCAGCAGCGAGTCGCGACGTGCTGAGTCACGCGCGGCGAGGGCCAGCGCCTTCTCCGACTTGGGCTTGGCGACGGGCACCGGCATGGCCTTGGCGACCTCCGCCAACGCGTTGCGATCGAGCGCCGAGTTGCGCGTGGCGAGGGCGGCCTGCAGAATGCCGTTCACGAGACTTCCCGAGACGATACCGCCGTAGTACGTCCCCTTGGGGTCGATGATACGCGCGACGAGCACATACTGCGGTGCCTGCGCCGGAAACATGCCGGCGAACGTCGCATTGTACTTCCCTTCGAGATAGCGACCGTTCTCACTGCGCCGCGCCGTGCCGGATTTGCCGGCCACATCGTACGTAGCCAGTTCGGCGGAGGTGCCGGTACCGCTGTCGACGACCGAGGCCAACATGCCGCGCATCTCCTTCGCGGTTTCGGCCGTGAGCACGCGCCGTACCACGCGCCGCTCGTGCCGATACACCGTCGCGCCCTGCGCGTCGCGCACGTCCTTCACCAACGCCGGCTGCAGCAGGTCTCCGCCGTTGGCGATCGCGGCATAGGCCAGCGCGATCTGCAGCGGTGTGGCCAACACTTCATATCCAATCGACACGGCGGTCTGCGTGCTGCCACTCCAGCGTGCGGGCAGCGGCAACGATCCCTTTGACTCGGCGGGATACGGCACACCGGTGAGCGAACCGAAGCCGAAGTCGCGCATAGCCTCGAACTCTTCGCGCGGCGTGAGACGAAGCGCGAGCTTCGCGGTGCCGATGTTGCTCGAGAAGCGAATCACGTCGCGCACCGGCATCTGCGCGGCCTTGTGTTCGTCCGTGAGCGGCCGCTTCCGGCCGGGCAGCATCGCACTGCCATTCTCGGTGTTGATGATCTCGTTTGGCGTCGCCTTTCCCATGTCCAACAAACGCGACACGAGAAACGGCTTCATGACCGACCCCGGTTCGTACGCCAGCGCCATCGGCGTGCTGGTGCTCGCTGGCTTGCCGTCGCGCACGCCCGCCAACGCGAGGATGGCACCGTCCCGAGGGTCGAGGATCACGACGTCGCCACCCGTACCGCCGGTGCGCACCAGCGCCATTTTTAGTTCGTTTTCGGCGATCTCCTGCAACGCCTGATTCACCGTGAGCGTCACCGAATGTCCGGGCAGCGCGTCGACACTCGACAGCTCCGGTGACTCCACATAGCCGGCCTTGGGGTCCTTCACGAGCGCGCGGCTTCCCTCCTGCCCGCGCAGCAGCAGATCGAGTTCGAGCTCGATACCGCCCACCGGTACATCCTCGGCATCGACCGCGCCGAGCACACCGCGCAGGTTGTCGCTGGCCGAATTGATCCGACGGCGGACGCGCTCCACGTGAACGCCGGGCAACCCGGCGAACCGCTCGATATCGGACGGCAGATACAGCTTGGGCAGCGACACCCATTTCTGATTCGTATCGAGCGCTTTCCGAATCTGGGCTTCGGGGACCGACAAGGCGCGCAGCCCACTGCGCAGCACGGCCCGCGTTCTCACCAACGGGTCACCCCGCTTGGCGTTCTTGCGGCGCACATCGCGGATCTCACGCGGCGCGATGCTCAGTTTCACCTGCTCCCGCGATTCCACCAGCACCGTGCCGGTGGCATCGGTGATCGCGCCACGCAGGGGCTTCACCGTTTGCTGATCGACGTGTTGGCGATCGGCTACGCGCAGCCAGGTCTCGTGTTCCACGATCTGCAGCTGCACGGCACGGGCGAGGATCGACACCGCGAACAGCACGAGGCCGGCATGCACGATCATCGAGCGCGCACGACTCACCGTCGCCGGTGCGCTCGGATCGTCGGCTACGAACCGCGGCTCGTTGGACGCCTCGGGACGAATAGATCCGAACATCATGCGCAGATCAGGTGCGGGTCACGGCGCATCATGAGCGCGATGCCGAATCGCTCGCGGCGGTATCCGGACGCACCGGATCGCCGAGCATCGAATCAGACAGCATACGCGTCTGCGCGTCCGTGGCCACGTGCAGGCCGAGCCGGCGTTCCGCCTCGCTGATGACACGACTGCGGGACATGGCGCTCCGGATATCGCGATCGAGCGTGGTTTTTTGGGAGAGCAGCGCGCGTTGCTGATCGGACAGCCGTCGCATATCACGCGCGGTCGCCACGCCCACACTGCGTCGCCACACGACGAGCGAAGCCACCACCACAAAAACGCCCAACCCGATCGCGATCCACGAGCGACCCTTGAGCGGACCGCGCGGAGAACGTCGGGTGGTGCGTTTGGTGGATTTGGTCACCATCAGATGGCGAGCTTCCAGGCGCGCAAGCGCGCGCTGCGGGCGCGCGGATTTCCTTCCACTTCTTCGTCGGTGGCGTTGACCGGGCGACGCGTGAGCGTCTCACCGAGCGGCACACCACGGCAGGTGCAGAGCATTTGCCGCGGCGGGCAGATGCAGGCTGTGCTCCAGTCGCGAAACGCATTCTTGACGAGGCGGTCTTCGCCAGAGTGGTAGCTGATGATCGCGAGCACCCCCCCGGGAGTGAGCCGGTCACGCAGCAACGGCAGCGCATGCTCGAGCCCCGACAGTTCGTCGTTCACGGCAATGCGGATCGCCTGGAAAATACGCGCGAAGTCGGGCGCGCCACTGCGCGGACCGAGCACCGCGCGAATAGCGTCCACCAGATCATCGGCCGTCGCAAACGGTCGACGCTCACGGCGCCGAACGATCTCGCGCGCCATACGGGCCGCGCGCGGTTCGTCTGCATAGTTGCGCAGCAGGGCCGACAGATCGACTTCGTCGATGGTGTTCAGCAGCTCACCGGCGTCCGTTTCGGCGTCGGTACCCATGCGCATGTCGAGGGGCGCGCCTTCGCGGAAGGTAAAGCCGCGAGCGAGGTCATCGAACTGATGCGACGAGACGCCGAGGTCGAGCAGGATACCGTCGAAGTGCTCGTCCGGGGAGAGCCCGCCGGTGTCAAGCGCGGCGTAGTTGGTCAGCAGGGCCCGGAACTGACCGGCCCGTTCAAAATCGGCCAATCGTTCGCGCGCGGCCGCGAGCGCCCGCGGATCGCGATCGACGCCAGTGACACGCATACCGCGTTCGAGAAGGGCTGCGGTGTGCCCACCACCGCCCAACGTGCAATCGAGGACGGTCGAGGCGCCGGCAAGCAGCGCTTCGATCTCGGCCAGCAGCACCGGGACGTGGTAGGCGCCAACGCGCCCGGATGGGAGTGTACGGACCGGGCTCACGCGCTTATTGGAGGCTTGTTGGGGCGCGTCATGTTACTGAGGTGCTGAGTGCACCGTCAAGCGATGCTGACGCGTTCAGAAATGTGCATTACCCGTACTCGCGCACGGATGTGATGGCTTCGGTTCTATCCCGTACCTGCGCGGGGAGAAAACGAACGGGCCCACCGTCGGAGCGACGGCGGGCCCGGGGTCCTGCAGCGGCGGTGCTACTTACAGAACGCCTTGACCATCTGATCGGCCGACGGATCGAGCTGCATGACGAAGCCCATGTACTGGCGCATCGCATCCGGGGCAAAGGTACCACCCTTCGGCAGCTGAATCTGCGCATCGACGAACAGGTTCTTCGCTTCCTTGGCCAGTGCACAGCTCTTCTGCTCGCTCGCGGCCGTCAGCTTGAGCTGACCGTACACGACACCGGCGGCACCGAGCAGGAACTGCGCCTGGGCCTTCACCGGTCCCTTGGACACGGAATCGGCAAAGGTGAGCGTCGAGATCATTGCGTCGAAGTCGGCGGGCAGCTTGCTGGCCTGTGCCTTCTTGAACTGATCGTTGCCGATTTGCACGAGCATCTGTCGCACCAACGTGCTGGTGTCACCAGCCGCGATCACGGCACGCGCCGCGGGCACGACTTCTTCCGTGCGGTTCAGATCCTTGAGCAGCGTCAGACGCAGGAACGCTCCGTTTTCGACGGCGACCTTGGCGGCCGTGGCCTTATCCAGCGCTTCGAGTGCCTGCTGGTTCTGACCGGCCTTCTGCAGCGCCACGATCTGCGTAAACGTCAGTCCGGGCTCTCCAGGAAACTTCGCAAGACCCTTGGCCGCCATCTCCGCCGCCTTCTGGAACTGGCTGTCGGCCGCCATGGCCGCCGCCGAGAGCGAGAAGTACGCGGTGTCGGCGAAAGACGTGTCGAGCTTCACCAATTCGTCGCCCTGCGCGAAAGCTTCCTTATAGTCGCGCGTGGCGAGCAAGATGCGCCAGCGGAGACGCAGCAGATCGGGGTCGCCTGGATTGAGCATCACGGCCGTGTCGATCACCGGCTTCGCGAGGCGCGGATTGGCGACGCTGGCCAGCTCTTCGACGACGTCCTTCTGTAGACGCGGGTTCTTCGGGTCGGTCGAGAGGAGACGCGTGAGCGACACCACGGCCGAGTCCTGCTGACCAAGCGCCCGATAGGACGAGGCGAGAATCGCGAGGCCCGGACGGCTCCTCGGATCGATCGCGACGATTTCCTTGGCGATCGCGAGCTGCTCGGCGGCCGGCGCCTTCTGCGTGATCATCACATTCGCCATGCAGATACGGGCAAGCGTGGCCCGCGGATACAGCGCGATGCCTTCCTTGGCCGCGGCGAGCGCGGCGTCATACTTCTGATCGCGAGCCGAGTTGATGCACTTCTTTTCGGCGTCGAGCTGCTTGCGGGCTTCCTTGAGCTCCTTGGAGATCGCACCAGCGGCGTCTCCGACTGACTTCACGTCGTAGGAGCCGATCGGCTGCACGAGCGAATTATCGCGAGCCAGCACGAGGTTGGCGTCGACTTTCACGCCCGTCGCCGTCTTGGTGACGGTTCCGGTTACATATTCATCGGCCCGAAGCAGCGTTGCGAGGGCGCGCTGATCGTGGGCCTCGAGGGCGTCGGTGATCGGGAAGCCGGAGGCTTCGAGCGTGGCATTGATGTCCGTCTTGGGCAGGACATACACCTGCTTGAACGGGAACTCGCTGTTCATGCGCGAGCGCAGCGCGTCGGCGGCCTGCACTCCCAAGCCCTTCTCACCTGCCTTGAACACCGCCACGAGGACCCGTGTGGCGTTCGGGTCGGGGACCCGATTGTACTGAGCGGACGCGATCGACGGCACCGCGAGGGTACCACCGAGGGCGAGACCGATTCCGGCGAGCGCCTGGAAATGCCGTGACTTCAATGTCGTAACCTCCGCACCGTGAGCCGTGGATCCGGCATAACGCCGGCATACCTGAAACCCGAGTGGCCGTGCGTGAGCCAGGCGGGTCTGGGGGGGAACTGCAGTACTTTGAAGAACACCGACATGCCGTGCAAGCATTCGGCCGAAGCCGACGCCCGTTCGGTACCTACATCACGTTCAGGACGAGTCGCACAACACTGAACGGTCGAAACACGTGGGGCGAGTGCAACGAGTGGGCGAAGAGGGACTCGAACCCCCGACATCCTGCGTGTAAGGCAGGCGCTCTAACCAACTGAGCTATTCGCCCGGTGTACGTCAGACCCACATCGGCCGTTGAAAAACTACTACGAACGGGGGTCGCTGTTCCGTCTTGGGGCACAACTTAACCGGATTGTCACGTTCGGTCGGGCTGTGGTCCCGCGCACGGCCGTCGAACGTTCCGCTTATCCCTTCAAAATCGCGAGCGGCACCAACACCACGTAACCGAGCACGAGCAGAAGCGGGGCAATGGTCTCTCCGCCACGGGCGAGATCCACGTAGCCGATCACCAACGAGAGTGCGGCGGCGCCCCAATAGATCAGGGCGCGGGAGCGGGGCTTGTCGATCGAAGTCATAGCGCACGATACCGACAGACCGAGTGGCACGGCAAGGGCAGGTTCGGACCGGCCGTATTTCAGGATACCCCGGACACTCCCGATGGTCCCGCCGCTCGTCCCATGGACTCGGTGCGTTCGTGCCCGGGATCCTGGCCGGGATCCTGGCCGGGATCCTGGATGGGCTGCAGTCCAGGTTCCAGTCCGGCGTCGAGCAGCGCCTGCAGCGCCGACGCCCGCGCCGCCTGCTCCTGCGCGAGATCCTGCGCCCGCATCGCCTCGAGCTTCCGGCGGTCCCGGCGGCGCTTACTCACGTACAGGGGAAGCAGAATCACCCCGAAGAGTCCGAACACCGCGGAGACGTTGGTCACGAGTGACAGCGCCCCGTAGCGGCTCCGCGTGCGCGCCTTCCAGTGCTTCTCGAACTGCTCACCCGTCATGCCGTAGGCCTGCCGAATGCCCTTTTCCATTGAGCCGGACGCCTTCCAATACGTGAAAACATTGGCCAGACCGTTCACCGGATCGAGCGCCTGCAGTTCGCTCACCACGCGATAGGCCATGGCGTAGCTCCAGGTCGCTTCGGTGGCGCCGGCGAAGAAACCCTCCTCCAGGCGGTCGAGGGACGGCAACGTACGCCACACCATCGTCAGCGACGTTGCAAAGGCTTCGTCGCGGCTCCACTCCCCGGCCGCTACGCTGGCGTAGCCCTCGTCGAACCAACGCGGCGGCAGTCGTCCCATATGCTCGTGCAGTGCGAGGTGGGCGAGTTCATGCCGCAACACGACGACCGGATCACCGGCATCGCTACCCGACCGTCCGCCCTGTAGCACCAGCCGCTGTTCGTCGGGAATCGCGATCGCGGCCCCCCATTCCGGCGCGTGGGGCCCCACCCACTGCCGGAACCGCTCGGCATTCGGCGCCACTGCGATAAGCACCTGCGCCTTGGGGCGCGGAAGCCCGGGAAAGCTGTCGTTGGCCTGTGCGGCCGCGAGCAGCGTGCGGGCCAGCCGCGCATCACGCGCCTCAGCCACCACGGTGAACCGTCCCGAATCGAGACGGACGCCGGGGGCACTCGGGGACTGCGCCGACAACGCCTGCCCGCTCGCGACGGAAAACGCGAAGGAAAACGCGAAAGCGGCCGCGAACACGATCGCGATTGCCGATCCTAGTCGGCGCGCGGTGGCGCTCCGCCCTGCTCTATCTGCCCCAACAGCTCCGCGCAGCGTTTCCCCCATGGACTGAACTTGTTGGCCTCCGCGCCTGAGCGCCACGACGCGAGGGCGTCGTCGCGTCGTCCGGCGAACCAGTGGACGCGTCCCAGTTCGTACCAGCTTTGCAGCAGGTTGGGTCCGAGCTCGAGCGCCTTCCGGAAAAACGTTTCCGCATCGTCGTACATCTCGCGTTCGCGATACACCATCCCCAGATAGAGATGGGCGTAGAGCGTGGCCTTCCGGTCGAGATCGAGCCGGATCACACGCGCCAGATGCTCGATCGCCTCGCCATAGCGTCCCTGACGCAGGCAGACGTAGCCAACATTCGTGTGGGCCAGCGCATGCTCGGGATCGCGCTGGAGGACCTGCTGGAACGTGGTGCGGGCGGCATCGTACTGCTGTTGCATCATCTGCGCCCATCCCAGCAATGTCTCTGCGTCGTTACTGCCGGGTGCCAACTCCAGCGCGCGGCGCAGCGCCACCTCGGCGCCGGCGGGGTCGCCAAGCGACAGCTTGGACCAGCCTTTCTCCGCGAAGGTCGAAGCGCCTAGATGGTCGACGCGCCCCGATCCGGCGACGGTCGCGGTACGGCCATCGAGCTGTTTCCACTGCTCGACCAACTCTTTCACGCTGGCTTTGAACGCGAGCGCCGCCGTTGCAGCGGCATCGGCGTCGCGGAAGAGCGAAATGATCTCCTGCTTCACACGCTCGCGCTCATCCGGCGCGGGCTTGGCGACCAGCGCGGCATGGATGGCATCGAAACGCGCCTGCAGGTCGGAGCCGGCTAACGACATGGCGCTATCATTTCAGGGAGTCAGCGGAGAAGACGAACAAGATCGAGCACCAGAACAGTACTACCGCCTCGCGTGAACGTGGCGATGGCACCGGTGCGCTGCGCATCGGGATGCCCCGCCGGCAGCGGCAGCACCTCACTCGCATCGACACTGACGACGTCGTGCACCGCGTCCACCGGCAGCGCCCACCAGACGTCGTTCACGTGGGCCACGAGCACCCGTCGCAACCCGACCGCACCGCCGCCGAGCGCGAGGCCAAGCGGTGCGGCGAGATCGGCGTAGGGCAGCACGCGCCCCTCGAAGGAGACGCTGGGAACGTCGGTGGACGGACGCAGCACACGATCGATGAGTTCGACCGGTCCGGCCAGGCGATGCTCTCCGATCGAGAAACAGACGAAGGTGGCTCGCTCCACCGTGCTGACGGCGCGGCGGCGAACAGCGAACAGCGCCGTCGACTTGAACGGGCTCATCGTGGGCTCACGCGATCTTCTCCACAGTGTCAACCGCGACGCCCTGCCCCGCGACGAGGCGTTCGATGGCGTGTGGCATGTCGGCCAACGACACCACGTCGTCAGCGCCGGCCACCCGTAGCGCCGAGTCGGGCATCCCGGGGATCACGCACGATGACCGCTCCTGCACCACCGCGAGTCCGCCGGCCTGTCGGATCGCCAAGAGGCCGTCGGCACCGTCACGCCCCATGCCCGTGAGCACCACCCCCAGACAGGCCGCGCCGTAGCAGCTCGCCGCCGACTTGAAGAGCCGGTCGGCAGCCGGCCGCACCCCCCATTCCGTCGGCTCCTGATCGAGCTGCGCCAACGGTGCGAGTGGCGTGCCACCGACCCGCAAGTGAAAGCCTCCCGGCGCCACGTAGACATGACCGACGTGCAGCGGCTCGCCGTGCATCGCCTCATGGACCGCCAGCCGCGAAATGCCGTGCAGTCTACTGGCAAAGCTGGCGGTGAAACCCGCCGGCATGTGCTGCACGATCAACACGGCGGCTCGCTCGAAACGAGATAGCAGCGGAATGATTTGACCGAGCGCCGCCGGACCGCCGGTGGACGCGGCGATGCACACCAGGAACGACGGGGCCTGACCATGCATCGACCGCGACGTGCCGCGCGCCGGTGAGCGCAGACCGCGATCGTGCGCCGAACCGCGCAGCGCGACGTCCGGCGTGACCAGGGTCGGAGACGGCAGCGGAACGCCGAGCTGCGTCACCGCCGCGGCGGCACGTAGCGCCTCGAGCAGCTGGTCACGCACGAGTTCGAGATCGAGGCTGATCGCGCCCGACGGCTTCCGCACGAACTCCACCGCCCCGCGATCGAGCGCGCGCAGCGTGGCATCGGCGCCGCCATCGCTTCCGCCAGCACTCAGCATGACCACCGGCCGCGGCCACTCCCGCATGATCCGATCGAGACACGCCAAGCCGTCGAGGTTGGGCATGTCTACGTCGAGCGTGACCAGATCGGGATCGAGCAGTGGCATCTGACGCAGCGCGTCCAATCCGTCGCGCGCCGTGCCGACGACTTCGAACTCGCCACTCGACGCCACGATGTCACTGACGAGCCGACGCATGAACGCGCTGTCGTCGACCACGAGTACGCGTCGGCGCACGGCGCCCGACACGCTAGAGGACGACATCGTCGCCTCGCACGGAGCGCACGAACACGCGTCCGGTGGAGACGTCGAACGTCACCGAGCGACCGAAGTCTCCCCCGACGGCTTCGCCCAAAATGGGAATGTCATGCGCCGCGCAGGCCGCACGCGCCGCTTGCACATTACGCGCGCCCAGACTGATGGCGCCCGGCGCCAGCAAGGCGGCGAACATGCTCGCCCCGCCGACCAGGCGCGCTTCGATGTCGCGCCTGGCGCCGAGCACGTGCATGCGGGAGAGCATCGCCGGCACCGCGGTGGACGCGGCCTTCCCGGCGCTCGGCGTGTCGGCGGTGAGCGCATGGTGCGGCAATAGGACGTGCGCCAGCGCACCGACGCGGTTCGCGCGATCGTGCAGCGCAATCGCGACACACGAGCCGAGGCCGATCGTCACCAGCGTGATGTCCCCGGCGCCTGCGGTGAGATCGGCGATGCCGACCGTGTGCTGTGTCATTGCCGCGAGACGCCGGTGGGGTGGCCACATACTGTCATACGGCTCCCCCCACCAGCGCGTCGTCGCTGGTGGCGACGGGCGAGGACGCCGTCGGCGTCGTCGAGCGGCGCATGGCGTCGAGATTCGCCCGCACGATCCGATTGTCCGGATCGAGAGAGAGCGCCTGTTCCCACGACCGCTGCGCCTCGAGCAAGGCGCCGCGCCGATAGTGCACGTTTCCGAGCTTGAGATAGACATCGGCCCCGTGTGACGGCATCAGCCGCACCACCCGCACGAACGACTCGAAGGCTTCGTCGTATCGCTGCGCGCGATACAGATAGTCGCCGAGGTTCTTGTGCAGATGAGCGCAGTTCGCATCCTCGAGCAGCGCGTGCTCGATCGTGCGGGCCGCCAGCTCATAGCTCCCACGCCGTTCCTGCACGACCGCAAGGTTGTTGTGCAACGCGGCCGCGTGCGGATGCAGCGCGATGCCTTCTTCCAGCACGGCCGCTGCCCGCGCACTGTCGCCACCAAGGGCCGCCGCGAGGCCGGCGACATGGAACCAGGCGGCCGACGGTTGACGGGCACCCCACGCACTGCGCGCTGCGGCAAGTGCCGACTCGGTGCTGGCCAGATCGCCCACGCGCAGGGCGATCGTCGCCCGGGAGAGCGCGATCCGCGGGTCGGGGAGCACGACGCGCCGTGTGGCCTCGTCGAGGTATTCGGCCGCCGCCACCAGATCCCCGCGCTGTTCGCAGACGAAGGCGAGGTTATGCAGCACCGCCGCAGGGGCATCCGGCTCCTGCGACGCACGCAGAAACGTGGCGTGCGCGCCCGCCCAATCACGCCGACGCAATTGCACGAGCCCAAGATGAAATCGCGCCACGCCGTCGGCTTCCCGCAACTCGAGCACCCGGCGGAACTCCCGCTGCGCCTCGTCGAGCATGCCGGTGCGATAGAACGCGATACCGAGATTGCGGTGCTCGGCCACGCGGCTCTCCGGCGGCGGCTGACGTCGCGCGGCACTCCGGCCCACACGCTGCGCGTATCCGGCGGTGAGCAATCCGAACACGGCCTTGCCGACTTCGAACTCCCCGAGGCCAGAGCGCTCAATCACCGTGTTGAGATCCTGCGTGCCGTCGAGGAATGGGAGGAGGCGCTCCTGCGTCGCGCTCAACGGCACTTCGCGATGCGCGAGCCGCGGACCATCGAGCTCGAAGATGAGATCGAGACTCGGCACCTTCTTCGCGATCTGCGTCCACTCGTCCACGCGACGCGCGCCTTCCAGCAACAGCGAATCCGCACTGACCGACACCAGCGCCGCATCAGGCGAGTCCTCGGCCTCGGGCTCGAAGGTGAACGAGCCGAGCGACCAGCTGAATAGGTGGTACACCGCCTCTTCAACCTGCGTGCGATACTCGCCGACCAGCACTTCGCGTTCGATCAGCGCCTGCTCTAACAGCGCATGCGCGAGCTCGCGATCGTCCTGCGGCGCGCTGGCGGCCGTGACGCGTGCGAGATCATCGGGCGTGATCGCGCCGATACGCACGAGACGATCGCCGAGACGGTCGCGACGATTCACCAGTTCGGCGTGCACGATGCGGCCGCCCGCGAAGTGGACGGTGCCGAAACTGCCTTCGCGCGCGATGCTGAGACAACCGGTCTTCTGACCGAGCGCCAGCAGCTGCAGCACGTCGGCGAGTGACGCTTCGCTCAGGTTTCCACGGATGGCCACTATCGGTACTCCTCGATCACGCGTCCGCCGAGGTCCGGCCAGTTCCACATGGTCTTCTCCCGATCCTCGAAGAAGCGGTCGAGTTCACCGGGCGCGCGCTCCACCAGCTGCTCCACGCGGTGGCGCTCGCGCGACTGCAGCGCGACCACGAGACCGCCTTCGAATCGCGATCGCAGCCGATCGGCGAGTTCCGGGAGTTCGCGCGGCGGGTACGAGCTGGTGAGCACGATCTGCGCTCCGCGCTCATACAGGTGATTGAACAGGTGGAACAGCTCCTCCTGAGTGCGCTCCTTCCCCGCCAACACCTCGACATCATCGAGAATGAACAGATCCGCGGCGCGAAATCGCAGGCGCCAGCGCTCCATGCCGCCTTCTTGCATCGCCGCGATCAGTTCATCGACGAAGGCGCTGGCTGACAGGCAGGCCACGGCGGCACGCGCGCGCATCGCATTGCCAAGCGCATGGGCCAGATGAGATTTTCCGCTGCCAGCCGGTCCGCAGATGAACAGCGGATTGTAGCGCGTGCCCGGGTGCTCGATCACCGAGTCGATCGCCTTGACGGCCAGTTGATTGGCGCTGCTGACGTCGAGGCGCTCGCGGGTGAAGACCGGCGACGGCGCGGGCAGCGGCAACGTGCTCGCCATCGCGCGCTCCACCAGCTGTTGCGCCAGTGGGATCGAGGCGACATCACGAAAGGCCGCATGTCCTCGCAGCGCCGGATCGAGGCTGCTGGCCTGTGCTTCGAGGTTGCGAAGATGTTCGATCGCCGAGGTGAAGGTGGCGAGCAAGCCGTCCACGTCGGGTGCGGTTGGCAACTGCATGGCACGTTCCAGCACGGCCACGCCGTAGCCATGGCTCTTCCAGCGCGAGATCGCTTCACCGAGTGCCACGCGCCACGGCTCCACGCGCGTTTCGACTTCCTGCAGGACATCAGCGAGGAAGCCTTCGTAATCGGTACCGTCGGGGATGATCGCTTCGATCCGCGGCGGGTGCGAGGGCGACGACGGCGTAGGCGTCGATGCGCGCTCACCCAACACGGCGCGCACATCGGGCGGCGCGACCGGCGTTCCCTCGAGCTGCTGAAACGCCGAGAGCTTGTTTAGCGCCCCCTTCAGTTCGCGCACATTGCCAAACGCCAGACGAGCCACCTCGTTCAGCACGCCGTCAGCGAACTCCACCCCGCGCGCGCCGGCCACGTTGCGCAGGATCGCCAGACGCATCTCGTAGTCGGGCGCACCGACATCGACCACAAGCCCGCCGATCAGTCGCGATAGCAAGCGTTGATCCACGTCGGGGATCTCCGACGGCTGCCGATCGCTGGTGAGCACCAGCTGCCGGCCCGAGCCCTGCATCATGTTGAAGAGGCGCAGCAACTCGGACTGGGTCTCGCGCTGCCCGGTAAGGAACTGCACGTCATCGAGAATAAGCAACTCGACCTGCTGATAGTGCTCAATGAACAGCTGCGCCTGTCCACTCGCGATGACGCGATGCAGATGCTCGGCCACGTCTTCACCCGACGTGAACTCGACGCGAAGATCGGGCTTGACCGCACGCGCCTGATGCGCAAGCGCCGCCACCAAATGGGTCTTGCCAAGTCCGGAGCCACCGTACACGAACAGCGGGTTGTAGGCGCTGCCCGGTGCGTCGGCCACGGCGCGGGCGGCGGATACCGCGAGGCGGTTCGACGATCCGACCACGAACGTGTCGAAGCGATAGGTGCCATCGAGGGGGCCGCTCATGTGCTCCTCATGCGTTGCTCATGCGTCACTGCCCGCCACGCCGGTGAGGACATCGGTAGTCACGTGACCGGCGTGCAGCGCCGGCGTGAAGGCCGGCGTGCGCAGGGCGAGGGCGGCGCGATGGGCCGTTTCCGTTCCCTCGTCGGCGCCGAGGCGCTTCAGCACGCGCATACCGAGCGAGCGCAGCGTATCGAACACGCCCGGGCCGTGGAGCGCGTCGCCGGCGTACTCGGGGACGCCGCGGAAGTTCAACGCGACCGAGAGCTCGGCGACGCTCGCGGCCAGCGACGCGGGCAAGTCCTGCTTGTTGTACTGCATCACGATGGGCAGATCACGCGCATCGACACCGTGTTCCGCCAGATTCGCGTGCATGTCCTGCAGGCTTTCGAGGTTGTCGTCCCACCGGTGGCGCTGACTGTCGGCGACGAACGCGATGCCGTCGGCGCCTTGCAGCACGAGCTGGCGAATGGCGCGGTAGTACGGCTGGCCCGGCACGGTGTACAACTGAAATCGGACGCGATAGGCACCCACGGTGCCAAGATCGACGGGGAGATAGTCGAAAAAGAGCGTGCGGTCGCGACGGGTGGCCAGCGACGTGAGCTCACCGACCTGCGTGCCCGGCAAGGCCGAGTGCAGGTAGGTGAGATTCGTCGTCTTGCCAGACCGTCCGGGCCCGTAGTAGACCAACTTGCAGGTGATCAGCCGTGTGGCATGATCGACAATGGGCATGCGCCCGCTCCTCTTCTCGCCGCCGGTGTCGCCGCGCCCGACGGGCACGAGGTCACCGGATGTCTCCTACGCCGTTACGGATGCAGCAGCGCGTGCAACCGGGCCGTCAGCGCGATCGCCTCGCGCACGCGATCTGCGTCGGCGAACGGCTCGGGCACCCGAAGGGCAGCGTGCCAGTGCGTCATCGCATCAGCGAAGTCACCGCGCCGGGCCGCTTCGTCACCGAGCCGGCACAACGAGATGGCTTCGGCGCGCGGTGCGATTCCGGCCGTCTCCCCTCGCGGCAAGGACGGCTCAGCGGCCTGCGAGGCAACCGGAGACGACGCCATCCACGGCGTGCGCCGGCGGGGGAATCCTTCAGCGGAAATGACTCCCAATTCGACCGGATCGAAGAGCGAATCCTCGTCGTGGCTCGGCGACGCATCGTCGGGCATGACCGACGAGTGCCGTGTGTGCGTGGCCGTCGGAATCCAAAGGTCGCCGGCGATCTCCCGTCCTTGGGGAGCGGGAATCGCCGCCATCGTGGGCGGCGTGGGGTTCCGTCGCGGTGCCACCGGACCATCGCGCAGTGTCAGCAGCCCTGCCCCGATCAGACCGTGGACCTGCTCCGCCACGTCCAACAGCGTACGCCCGAGCGAATCAGCGAGCATCAGCAGATCGCGCTGCCCGTCGACGCGGGTCAGGATCTCCCACTGCGCTGGCGCCAGACGTAGCAGCGGCAACTGTTGGGGCTCGACATCCACGAAGGCCGGAACGACCCGTGAATGCGGCACGCGATCTTCGATCCGCGACCAGACCTCCGCCCGCTGAGCGGCCTCCATCAGCAGCGGCTCGATGGCGAGACGGATGGCGGCGCCGGTGGGCGCGTGGTCGTCGGCGGGTGAAAAGCGGAACGTGCCGTCGCGCCACAGCAGCAAGTCGAGCATGATCGCTTCCACGTCACGCGCTTCGTCGGCCGTGCGCGCGCGGAGCGCGCCGGATGCCTCGTGCGCGCTCCAGAGGCCCGCGTTGACCACACTGCCATGCTGACACTGCACGGCCGCGTGCCGGCCCTGCAGCGCCGCCTCGAGATGAAGCACGCCCGATTTGCGACTCAGGGCGAGCAGTTGCAGGACTTCGGCGAGGCCGAGGTCGCGAAGACGGCCGTCCAGGCTCACGGCGTGGTCATGCGACACGGGCCGGATCGCTGGGGGCACCACTGCCGTACACCGCGTGCGACACCGCATGGCGCGCGCGCTCCACGAAGTCATCCACCTCGGTACACTGCGCCAACGCGGCCCAACACGCGAGTGCATCGCGCGTACGCGACTGCTGCGCCAAGAGCACGCCGTCGAACCAGCGGGCGCCCGTGTTGTCGGGGTCGTGCCGCAGGACGCGGTCGACCACGATGCGCGCGTCGCTGGCCCGTTCCTCGCCGACGAGCACCTCGATCAGCAGCTGGAGCGCCTCCACGTCGGTCGGTCGGCCCTTGAGCACGTCCACGAGAATCCAGCGGGCGTCGGCGTGTCGCCGCGCATCGCGGTGCACGCGCGCGAGTTCGAGCACCGCGTCACGCCAGTTCGGTACGGCCGAGAGCGCGGCAACCAGCTCGAGCCGCGCGGCCAGCAGATCACCGCGTTCACGGAGCATGCGCGCGATCGCCACGCGGGCGGTGGGACGCGCGGGATCGTGCGCTAGGGCGCGACGATAGAAGCCAAGGGCCAGGGCTTCGTCGTGCATCCTCATCGCGGCATCGCCGGCGAAGTGCAAGAGCGCGGCGCTGGTGACGTCTTGTCGCAACAAGCGCAGCATGGCGGTGCGCGCTGTCTCCGCGCTGGCCGGATCGCGCTCGGGGTCCGATGCGGCGGCGAACGCGAACAGCGCGAGCACTTCCGGATGATGCGGCCACAGCGCACCCGCCCGCTTCAGCTGCGGCAGCGCCTCAACGCCGCGCCCCAGCAGGCAGAGCGAGCGCGCCTCTCCCAGCGTGGCGCGCTGCCACAGGATCTGCGCCGTGGGCTCCATGTCGGCCACCGCTGTCATGTCGACCAGCGCGCGCGCTCGGGTGTACCGCTCGAGCGCCTCGCCATGCACGGCACGCGACGAGAATCCATCAGCGTCGTCGCACGTGCGCGCCGCCTCCATGACGGCCATCGCGCCGGCATCCAAGCCGCTACCGGCGGCCTCGCGCAGGCCAGGTGCCGCGAGCGCTTGCTCCGGCAACAGCGCCGCCAAATCGTCGGTGGGGAGCACGATGCCGCGCAGCGGCGATCCGCCCCGTACGGCGAGCAACTCGAGCGCGCCGACGGCATCCGGGCACTCGCGCTGCAGGTCGATCGCCACCGACAGTCGCGACGCCATGCGCATCGGCGCGTACTTCAACGCCTGCTGCGTTTCGCGTGCGGCGCCATCGCTGTCGCCGAGGTGCTCGAGCACACTGGCCAAGCCGAACCGCGCCTCAGCGTGCGACGGCCGGCATTCGACCGCGCTCAGGAATGCGTCGCGGGCCTCCTCCGGGCGGTCGAGCGCCTGCAACACCGTGCCCATCACCTTCCACGATTCCGCATCGCGCGGATGAAAGGCCACGAGTTCGCGCAGCAACGCGAGCGCCGCGAGCGGATCCCGCTGCGCCGCCAACCAGCGCGACAGATTCAACCGGGCCACGACCAGCGTGGGATCGAGCTCGGAGGCCCGTACGAACGACTCGCGCGCCGCGCTGTGATCGCCCAGATCGTCGAGCGCGACACCGAGGTTGTTGTACGCGAGCGCGTGGCGCGGATCCATGCGCAGGGCCCGACGATAGCTGTCGGCGGCCCCCGCCACGTCGCCCGACTGATGCATCGCGACGCCATGCTCGTTCCACAGACGCGGCTGCTCCTGCCGCGCCAGCAACGCGGCGTACCGAGTGCGCGCGTCGTCGAACCGACCCGCGATCAGATCGAGCTCACCGAGCGCGTGCTCCGCCATGCGCGCGTCTTCGCCGCTGGCCAGCGACCGTTCGAACTCGCGACGGGCTTCGTCGAAGTAGCCACGCTGCCGGAAGGCGAGCCCGAGACCATGGCGGGCGAGCGCGCCTTCAGGTTCCACCCGCATCATGCCGTTCGCCGTCGACGGATCGATCGCGATCGGTGTGCCGGCGAGGCTGCCGGATTCGAGCGACAGATCGATCTGCGCCGTCGACAGCGTGGGATTCAACTGCGCCGCGATGCGCGCGGAGGCGATGGCCGCATCGTGACGACCCATGTCGCCGAGCACGAAGCCGCGTAGCAAATGCGCATCGGCGCTGTCGGCGTGCCGGGCCAACAGGCAATCCAGACATTCGAGCGCCTGCTCGTTCTGCCCGCGTTGATAGAGGACTTCCGCGAGATGCAACCGGGCGTCGGTGTCGGCGCCGCCCAGGTTCACGGCACGCTCGAACCAGCGCTGCGCACGACGGAGGTCGCCGGCCCGCTGCTCGATCAATCCACGCTCGTACAACGCGGCCGCATCGTCGGGATCTTCGGCGATGAGTGTTTCGAGCTGTCGGATGGCGACGTCGCTCCGTCCGACCAGCCGCGACAGCCGCGCCCGTTCCAGCGCCGCTGCCCGATCGTCAGGATCGGCCGCAACGCGCGCATCGAGTGCGGCCATGCGCGCATCACAGGCTCCCGGCGTCGCAGCCGCGATCTCGAGATTGCGCGCGGCGGTGCGCATGCGCGGATCGATCGCGAGGGCGCGCAGAAAGGCGTCGACGGCCTCCACGTGCAAGCCACGCGAGTGATACAGGACGCCGAGGTTGTTGAACGCGCCGGGATCACGCGGATCAACGCGCTCGATCAGCGTGCGCAGCAGTTCCACGTCGCGACCAGCCGACATGACGGACGACATGAGCGGAACGCTCCCGCTCTTCAGGCGAGCCGCAGCGCGCGGAGCATCACCTGCAACGAGGCGGGATCGGGAAGCAGCAAGAAGAATCCACGCAGCGTCTGCTGCATCTCCATGAGCTGGAACTCGCTTTCGACGCAGAGGATCGCATCGGGATCGGGAGCGAACTCGCCGATCGCGCTGGTCAGCACGGCCGTGGACATGTCGATCACCAAACTGGGCGGCGACGGTAACAGCAGCATTCCCAAGAAATCACTGAGCGCGTTCATATACGCGCCGCTCAGGATGTTTCCGGCTTCCTTGATGGCGGACGTCTCGAGTTCACTGAACGCGGTGGACGATCCGACCGGCCGCCGCAGCATCAGCTCGGCCAATCGCATCACGGTGGGCTTCGGGAACACCAGCATCGTGCGGCCGCTGAGATCGCCCAGCATGTGCATGAGCACCGCCGCCACCGGTTCTTCTTCGGGCGTGAACTGCGACGGTAACTCCTCCATGCTCGCCACCGTGATGTTCGGCACCTTGATCATGATCGTGCTGCCGGTCATCTGCGACAACGCGGTCGCGGCGTGACCCGCGCCGATATTGGCCGTTTCACGCAGTGCATCCAGCTGGATGGTCTTGAGAGACCGGATCGCCGACATGGTCAAATCACCTTCGGTCACGAGTCGCCTTCACGTGGTCATGCCACACTACTCACATCGACGATGAGCGCGGGGCTCCCGTCACCGAGTACCGTGGCCCCACTGAACCATGGCTTGGCCCCGCGAACGGTGTCCAGCGGCTTGACCACGATGTCCTGCTGGGCCAGCAAGGCGTCCACCAGCAGCGCCGTTCTCCGTCCCGCCACCTCGACAATCGCCACATGGCGGACGCCGTCCGGATTGGCGGCGGCCGGCGCGTGCGGGTCGTCCTCGAAACGCTGCTGGAGCGCCACCAGCGGCACCGTCTCGTCCCGTACCGTGATAGTGAGCGCGCCGGTGCGACGGGAGGCGCCGTTGAATTCCAGTACTTCCATGACGTGCGCCGCTGGTATCGCATAGGTGTCACCGCCGACCTGCACCAGCAGCGCCCGCATGATGGCCAGCGTAAGCGGTAAGCGCATGGTGAACACGGTCCCTTCGCCGGTGATCGTTTCGAGGTCGATCTGGCCGCCGAGGGCGCGCACGCGGGTGTTGACGACATCGACCCCCACACCGCGTCCGGAGATCGAGGTCACCGACTTCGCCGTCGAGAAACCCGGATGGGCCACCAACTGCAGTAACGCGTCGTCAGCCAGCGCGGTGACCGATTTGTCCACCAAGCCCTGCTCGTGCGCGCGCCGCAGCACGACATCGCGATCGATCCCGCGTCCGTCATCCTGCACCTGAATCACCACCGCCGCCCGGTCGCGCGCCGCGCGCAGAATGAGTTCGCCGCTGGCGGGTTTGCCCGCCGCACGGCGGGTGTCGGCGTCCTCGAAGCCGTGGTCGAGCGCGTTGCGGAGCAGATGCATGATGGGATCGCCAATCGCATCGAGCAGCGAACGATCGAGTTCGATGTCGCGGCCCTCAATCGTGAAGCGCACCTCCTTGCCGAGATCGCGCGCGATGTCGCGCACAAGCCGCGGGAAGCGATCGAACACCTGTGCCACCGGCAACATGCGCGCCTGCAGTACTTCATCCTGCAGCGTGGCCACCAGCCGCGCTGCATCAGCGGCCGCGCGTACGACGGCGCGATCGGGATGCTCCGACTGCTCGATGGCGCGCAGCAGGCGGTCACGCGTGATCACCAGTTCTCCCACGAGGTCGAGCAGCGTGTCCAGCCGGCGTGCATCGAGGCGCACGGTGCGCGGCGCGTCGCTCACGCGAGCGGTCCCCTGCACCGGCGTGAGCGTGGCCAGCGTCACCGTTGCCCGTGCCACATCGCCGGCGCTCTGCGCCGCGACGCGGATCTCGTCGTCGGCGGCCGACGACTGCAGCGTGATGCGGAACGCCCCGTCGAACAGATCGTCCTGCCAACGCTCCTGCGCCGGCTCGGTGCCGCGCACGGTGCCCAGCGCGGACAGCTTGGCCAGCACGATCATGGCCCGCACGCCCTTGAGCGGACAATCGGCGGTGAGTCGCACATCCACCCGGCGCGTGGTGCCGACGGCTCCGCTCGGCGTGTCGACCACGTCGGCGAGCGCGCTATCGGTCGGCACGACCGCCGGAGACGCCACAACGGTGGGCGCCAGTCCCAGTCGCTGCACGAAAGCGCGCATGGCCGACGTGGGCTCAGTGCGTCCGCTCGGCACTGCATCAACCGCGGTACGCAACAGATCGGTGCCGTCGAACAGCAGCGCCAGCACGTCGCTATTCCACTCTTCGGCGCCGCTCCGCAGCGGCTCGCAGCGACTTTCCAGCGCGTGCGACAACTGCTCGACGGCGACATACCCCATTGCGGCGGCCATACCCTTGATGGTGTGCACACCGCGAAAGACGGTCGCGATGTGCGCGCCCGCCGCCGCCGTGTCTACCGTGACGTGCCCGCGTTCGAGCGCGAGCAGCGCATCATCGACTTCCGTGAGATGCTCGCGCGATTCACTGAGGAAGAGCGCGGCGTACCGGGCGGCGTCCATCAGCGACCTCGTGGCCCGCGCGACCGCGACGCCCTACGCGGCGAGGACGCGATTTACGGCTTCGAGCACGCGGCTGGGCTGGAACGGCTTCACCACGAAGTCCTTCGCGCCGGCCTGAATCGCTTCCACCACGAGCGCCTGCTGCCCCATCGCACTGCACATCAGAATGCGCGCGGCGGGATCGAGCTTCGTGATCTCGCGGACCGCATCGATGCCGCCCATGTCCGGCATGACGATGTCCATCGTGACGAGGTCCGGTCGGAGCTGCTGGTAGCGCTCCACTGCCTGGACACCTGTTTCCGCTTCTCCGATGATCTCGAAGCCCGCCTGGGTGAGAATGTCCCCCACCATGGTGCGCATGAAGATCGCGTCGTCGCAAATGAGTACCGTTCGGCTCACCGTTCCCTCTCGTCGGCTGAATGCAGGTGCCGCGCGCAGAGCGCCACGGCGTCCAGCGGCACGATGCGGTCGAGGGCGGATTCGGACTCGGGTTGGGACTCGAGCGACGCCTCCAGCACGCGGACATCGTGCACGGCATGCACGGCGAGCCCGATGAGGCGCGATCCGTACTCGAGCAGGACGACCGACCCCGCCGTGACGGCACGCTCTCCCGACAAGAGCGCCTGCAGGTCCAGCACCGTGACGATTGCGCCCCGCACGTTGACAATGCCGCGAAGCACCGGCGGACTGCCGGGCACCCGACGGAGATCGGCGCTCCGGATGACCTCACGGACCTGCTCGACCGGAATGCCGAACGCATCCCGGTCGGCCACGACGACCAGCACCCGTGGGCGCTGCTCGTCGTGGTCGACGCCGCTAGTCGAGGGCGTCGTCGTGATCGTCCGGCTTGTGTCCGGGGAGGACTTCGTCGGTTTTGTAGAACCCGAAGACATCGAGCGGATCCTGGTGCGTGGCGAGTTCCGGCATGAGGCTAACCACCGACAGCGACTGACGAAGATCCTCCGGGAGCGGAGAACGCAGATCGACCGGGGCGCCGGTTACTGGATGGCGGAAGCGCAACCAGGCGGCGTGCAGGAAGTGCCTTTTCCCGGGTAAGTCCACCAAGCGCCGACCGCCGCCTCCCCCGTATGTGTCATCACCGACCACCGGGTGGCCGATCGACGACAAGTGCACACGGATCTGATGCGTCCGGCCGCTGTGCAGGTGGGCCCGCAACAGGTCGGCCGAGTCGAAGCGACCGAGGCGCACGAAATCCGTTCGCGACATCCGTCCATCAGGGACGATCGTCATCTTGGTTCGGTCTCGTGGATCGCGGCCGATCGGCTTTTCCACCGAAATGTTGTCGGTAGCCAGATGTCCCCAGCACAGCGCCACGTAGCGGCGCGTCACTTTGCGGGCGGCCAGCGCCGCACTGAGCGACCGATGGGCGGCGTCGGTCTTGGCCACGATCAGCAGTCCAGAGGTGTCCTTATCGAGGCGATGCACCAGACCCGCGCGCTCCTCGCTGCCGCCGTCGGCCAGCGGCTCACCGCGACCGATCAGGGCGTTCACCAGCGTCCCCGTCCAGTTGCCTGGCGCGGGATGCACCACCATGCCGGCAGCCTTGTCGACCACGAGCAGATATTCGTCTTCGTAGACGATATCGAGCGGGATGTTCTCCGGCACGATATCCCGGCCCGGCGGCGGCGGAATGACGACGTGCAGCGAATCGCCGGCCAGGCTGCGATACGACGCCTTCTCGGCCTTGCCGTTGACCGTCACGTGTCCGTTCGCGATCAGCGTCGCGGACTGCGTCCGCGACAGCTCGCAGCGGCGTGACACGAGCAGATCGAGCCGTTCACCCACGTCTCCGCTGTCATTCGTGACGTCGAAGTCGTGTACGACTCCCGGATTGGCGTTCACGACGCCGCCGCTTGCTGCTGTGCCTTGTCCAACTGCCACAATGCGATCACGAGACAACCTGCTCCGATGGTAACGGCAGTGTCGGCCACGTTGAACGTCCAGAAGCGGACGTCGCCGAAGCCGATATCGATGAAATCCACAACGCCGTCTCGCAGCCGAATACGATCGAGCAGGTTGCCGATGGCCCCCCCGACCACGACGGGCACGCCAAACGCGGCGAGCCGTGAGATCCGGGTGAGGTCGGCCGTGGCGCGAATCAGCACCACGACAATCACGACGCTGAGCGCCGCAAAAATCCAGCGTGACGCAGGACCGAGGTGCATGCCGAAGGCCGCCCCCGGGTTGTACGCCAGCGTGAAACGCACCACGTCGCCGATGATCCGATGTGGAATATGGCGTGGTGCGAGGTACTCCACGGCGAGCGCCTTCGAGATCGCGTCGGCCGCTGTCACGAGGAAGACGAGCGTCCAGAATCGCGCCGTGGAAGCCGCCGCCGGCACATCGTTAACGACGGCCGACGCGGTGGCACTACGGGTCGGGTTGGTCATCGCGTCAGGTCGGCCGATTCTGTCGCCGCCGCCGCCGCGGCCGCGGCCGTCTCGCGCTTCTCTTCGCCCCACAACACCAGCGCTAGCAGAAACGCGCCGCCGCTGACGGCCATGTCGGCCACATTGAACGTGGGCCAGCGATGCGCCCCGAACCCGATATCGATGAAATCGACGACGCCCAAATCCGACCGGATCCGGTCGATCACATTACCGAGGGCACCCGCCGCCACGAGCGAAACGGCGAGCGCCTTGCGCAAGTCGTCTTGCGCCGTTTGCTGATAGAGGCGCCACAGGATCACGAGGGCGCCAAGCGTGAGCGCCATGAAGATCCAGCGCGAGTAGTCGCCCAGGTGCAGCCCGAAAGCCGCCCCGGGGTTGTAGACGAGCGCGAACCGGAACCAGTTCCCGAACACCGGATTGGATCCGCCGGCGGGCGCGAGCGTCGCGACCGCCACGGCCTTGGTGATCAGGTCGAGAACGAGGACAACCAGCAGGACAGGAATAGCGACGAGTGCCTTCACATCAGCCCTTTTTGGCGTCTTCCTCACGCTGCTTGCACGCAAAGCAGTAGCGCGCATGCGGCAAGGCGTCGAGTCGCTCGAAAGCGATGTCTTCCCCACACTGGTGGCATTTGCCGAAGGTCTCGGGCGACTTGTATAGACGACGCAGCGCCTGATCGATGTGGAAGAGGAAACGACCTTCCTGCGACGCGAACAGGAACGCCTTTTCGCGTTCCATGGCGTCGGTCCCCTGATCGGCCATATGGAAGGAGTAGGCGCTGGTATCGCCGTCGGCGTCACCGTTCGGTCCAAACGCTTCCCCGTGGTGCCCGAGCTCCTTCAGCACGCGCTTGCGCTCTTCGAGCAACCGCTTCTCGAAATGCTGCAACTGCTTTTTGGGCATCGGCTTCGACTTCTTGCCGTCCTTCGACGCGGCGTTGGATCCAGCCATTACGACCCTTCCTTGGTGAGCGCGAGGCGGATCGAACGTCCATCGACGTCCACCACCTGCGTCGCGGTCCACGTGGAACCGTTGCCATCTGCATGGAACGGCGAGCCTGCCTCCGTGCCGACCAGCAATCGCACGGCGAGCACCTCGTCGGCAATGCGTCCACGATGCGTGGCCACAGCGCCCTCCAGCTCCTCATCGCCGGCGATCGCCACCGCGATGCGGTCACTCACGTCCAGCTGCGCTTCCTTCCGGAGGCGTTGCACCTTGCTGATCACTTCGCGTGCCAGGCCTTCCGCCCGCAACTCCGGCGTAATCGTGGGGTCGAGCGCGACCCCGTATCCCCCGTTCTCCTGAACCACGGCGGCTCCCGAGGCGCGACGGATGATGGCGACGTCGTCGGGGGCAATCAAGCGTGGAATGCCCTCGACCTCGATCGTGACCGACTCGCCACCCGCCAATATACGGATGAGCTCGACTGGCATGTCGGGCACCGCCGCCGCCACCAGCGGTGTTTCCTTGCCGAACTTTTTGCCGAGCGTCCGGAAGTTGCCCTTCACCTCGAGCGACACCAGGGCGTCGGTCGAGCGCACGAACTCCACCAGCTTCACATTGATCTCGGACGCCAGCAACGCGCCCAGCTCCGATGCCGGTCCTGGATTACCGGGCACGACGCACTGCACCGACGGGAGCGGCTGACGCACGTTGATATCGGCCACATCGCGAGCCGCCCGCGCCAACCCCGCCAGCGTCCGGATGTCGTCCATCGCCGCCTCGAGCGTGTCGTCGACCGGCGTTCGGTCTGCCCGCGTATACGACGCGAGGTGCACCGAGGTTCCGGTCAGGGCCCGGTGCACGGCATCGGTCATGAACGGCGCGAACGGCGCCAGCAACCGGCACGTGACGGCCAGCACTTCGTGCAGCGTGGCGAACGCCGCCCGGTTGTCGGCGCTGTCTATTTCATAGAAGCGGGCACGCGACTGGCGGACGTACCACTTGGACACGTCGTCATCCATGAACTGCATCACACGCCGCGCGGCCAGTGTGGCGTCGTAATTGTTCAGATGCGCATCGACTTCGGCTTCCACGCGCGTAAGACGGGACAGAATCCAGCGATCGAGCGCCGGACGGTCGGCCACGGCCGGATCGTTCGCACTTGGGCTCCACCCGAAGTTGGCGTACTGCGCGAAGATGCCGTTGTAGACATTGCGGAAGGTGAGCAGGAAGCGTCCCGCCGTTTCGCGGATCGCGTTCTCGTCGAAGCGACGCGGCACCCACACCTGACTAGTGGCCACGAGGAACAGGCGCACCGCATCCGCCCCGTGTCGCTCGAGCACGTGCCATGGGTCGACGGTGTTGCCCTTGCTCTTCGACATCTTTTGCCCCTGCGCATCGAGCACGAGATCATTCACGACCACGTGGCGATACGGCGCGGCCGTACGATCGGCGTTGTTGGGCAACGCATCGCCAAGCCCAGTCGCGATGGCGATGAGCGAGTAGAACCAGCCGCGCGTCTGATCGACCCCTTCGCAGATGAAGTCGGCCGGGAACTGCGCCTCGACCTTGTCGCGGTTCTCGAAGGGATAGTGCCACTGCGCGAACGGCATGGAGCCCGAGTCGAACCAGGTGTCGATGACTTCCGGCACGCGACGCATGGTGCCCTTCCCCGACGGGGCCGGCCACGTGTACTGGTCGATGTGCGGCTTGTGCGGATCGAAATCCTCGGGCAGCGGCCGGCCGATGCGCGCGGCGAGATCGGCGTAACTGCCGATCACGTCGATCTCGGTGGCGTCTTCGTCGTTCACCCACACCGGGAGCGGCGTACCCCAGTAGCGGTCGCGCGAGATCGCCCAATCCACGTTGTTGGCCAGCCACTCACCGAAGCGGCCCGTGCCGACCTCGTTCGGATGCCAATCGACCGCCGCGTTGCGCGCCATCAGGCTTTCGCGCACGGCGGTGGTGCGTACGAACCACGAGCCACGCGCGTAGTACAGCAGTGGGGTGCCGCAGCGCCAACAGTGCGGATACGAGTGCGTGAAGGTCGTCGCCTTCCACAGCACGTCGCGCTCACGCAGCACTTCGATGATGCGCGCATCGGCCTTCTTGACGAACACGCCACCCACTTCCGGCACGTCGTCGGTGAACTCGCCGCGCGCCGTGACGGGCTGCAGGAAGGCGAGTCCATGACGCTGCCCGGCGCTATAGTCGTCGGCACCGAACGCCGGCGCCATGTGCACCACGCCGCTGCCGTCTTCCGCACTTACGAAATCTTCCGTCACGATGACTTCGTGACGGCCCTCGTCGGGATACGGCACCCAATCCAGCGGACGGCGATAGCGCTTGCCCGACAGGTCGGCGCCGGTCATCTGCCCGGTCACGTCCCAGCGATCGGCCCAGTCGGCACCGAGCACACCGGGTACGCGTGCTTCAGCCAAAATGATCGTCCACTCGGCGCCGCTCTTCTTGCGCAGTTCGATGTACGTGAGCGTGGGATTCACCGCGAGGGCGGTGTTCGACACCAGCGTCCACGGCGTGGTCGTCCACACCAGAATGCGACGACGCTGGGCCGGCGCGTGGCCATGCTCATCGAGCAAATCGAGCGCCACGTACACGCTCGGATCGTCGACGTCGTCGTAGCCCTGCGCCACCTCGTGGCTGGACAGCGCGGTGCCACAGCGCGCGCAGTACGGCAGGATCTTGTGCCCGCGCACCAGCAGCGACTTCTCGTGCAGCGTGCGCAGCGCCCACCACACCGACTCGACGAAGTTGTGCGAGTACGTGACGTACGGATCGTCGTAGTCGAGCCAATACGCCGTACGCTGCGATAACTTTTCCCAGTCGCCGCGGTACTTGAACACACTCTCGCGACAGCGCCGGTTGAACTCCGCCACGCCGGTTTGTTCGATCAACTGCTTGCCGCCAAGCTTCGCGATCTCCGAGGGATCGACGCCCTGCCGTGCCGCCTCTTCGCGCTGCAGCTCCTTCTCGACTTCGATTTCCACCGGCAGGCCGTGCGTGTCCCACCCGGCCTTCCGCGGCACGAAGTACCCCTGCATCGCACGGTGGCGGCAGAAGAGGTCCTTGATCGTGCGCGAGAACACGTGGTGAATGCCCGGGCGTCCGTTGGCCGTGGGCGGCCCCTCGTAGAACACGAACGGCGTGGCACCGGCGCGCGCGGCCTGTGCCCGCTCGAATAGCTGCTCGGCCTCCCAGCGCGCGAGCAGTTCCTGCTCGAAGGCGTCAGCGCCCGAGTCGGGGAGGAGCGGATACGTAGCGGTGTCCTGCGGTGCGGTCATGAGAGCGGGTAATTCGGAGCGTTCAGTCAGGCGGAGAAACGGCGCGGCGCGGACTTACAATCGCGCGATCACACCCTTCACGACGGTAGCAAGCTTGGGTTCGGCCGAACGGGCCACGCCCACGATCTGGGCGAGACTGGCCGGTTCGAGCGCATCGGGTAGGCACTTGTCGGTAATGATGGAGAGCCCCAGCACCCGCATGCCGCCGTGCAGCGCCACGATCACTTCCGGCACCGTGCTCATACCCACCACGTCGGCACCGATTCCACGCAAAAAGCGATACTCCGAGCGCGTTTCCAGATTGGGCCCCTGCACGGCCACGTACACGCCTTCGCGCAACGTGATGCCGTGCTGCGACGCCACCTCGCGCGCGAGCGCGCGCAACGCCGGATCATACGGTTCCGACATGTCGGGAAAGCGCGCGCCCAGCGTATCGTCGTTCGGACCGATGAGGGGATTGTCGCCCAGCAGATTGATGTGATCGGCGATCACCATCAGATCACCCGCGGCCCACAACGGATGCATGCCGCCGCAGGCGTTGCTCACGATCAGCGTGTCGGCGCCGAGCGCGCGGAGCACGCGCACGGGGAACGTGACCTGCTGCAGCGAGTAGCCTTCGTAGCGGTGGAAGCGGCCCTGCATCGCCACCACCGTCTTGCCGCCCAAGGTGCCGCACAACAGGCGACCCTTGTGCGATTCGACGGTGGACAGCGGAAAGTTCGGCAGGTCCTTGTATTCGATCGTCTGCTCCACGTCGATCTCGTCGGCCAGGCCACCAAGACCGGTGCCGAGGATGATCGCCACGTCGATCGGGCGCGGGAAGCGCGCGCGCACGGCCTGTGCGCACGCTTCGATACGCTCGCGAGCGTGCAAGCCGAGCGCGGGATGCGACAGTCCGACGGCCGTGTGTTCCTGCGTGTACTGCAGCGACGGCCGTGAATTCTGCGAGGCGCTCATGAGTCATCCTCGACGACATCGAGCCACGACGGCGTGGGGGCCGCGGGGCGTCGGGGCAACTCGCGGATCTCCTGTACCACCGAGGGCTCCGCGCGCACCGCCGACATCGTGCGGGGCGTAGTGAAATCGGGGATCGGTTCAGATTCCGCCGCGTTCAACTCGGTGAGCTGACGTTCGAGATGATGGCGCAGCTGCGCGAGGTAGCTGCGACGCGTGCGCCAGAGCGCCTGCACCTCGTCTTCGGTCCGACGCAGTTCATCGCGCACGCCCTGCAGCAGCTTGTCGGCTTCGGCCTGCGCTTCCCGCAGAATGAGCTGGGCTTCGCGCTCGGCCTGCTCCTTGATTTCGCCACGCAATTGCTGCGCACTCACGAGCGCCTCGTTCAGCGCCTTGTCGCGATCCCGAAACGACTTCAGCTGCTCATGAAAGTTGCGCGCCTTCTGATCGAGCTCCTGATTGGCGCGCGACATGCGCTCCAGTTCCTCGGCAACCTGCTCGCGGAACTGGTCCACACGTGCGCGGTCGTAGCCACGCAGTGCGTTGCCGAAATCGAAGCGCCGCGCGTCCAGCGCGGTGAGATGGAAGCCTTGGTAGCCGTCGTCCGCCATGCGAATTCCTGGGTGAATCAGGTCCGACTGCCGAACAGCACTGTGCCCAGCCGTACGTGCGTTGCGCCTTCTTCGACAGCGACTTCGTAGTCGCCCGACATGCCCATGCTCAGCCACTCGGCGCCAAACCCGGCCGCCTGCAGCTGTGTCCGCGCGTCCCGCGTGCCACGAAAGACAGCGCGCAACACCGACTCGTCGGCATCGAACGGCGCCATCGTCATGACACCCCGAACCCGCAGATTGCTGCATACGTGGAGGCGCTCAGCGATGGTTGGCAGGTCGTGCGGCGCGAACCCACTCTTGGTGGACTCGCCGCTCACGTTGACCTGCACCAGCACTTCGAGCACCCGCTGCGCCTCGCCAGCCGCCTCGTCGAGTGCCACGGCGAGCCGTTCGCTATCAAGACTGTGGACGAGATCGAACTTGGCGGCGTTCTTCGCCTTGTTACGCTGAAGGTGACCAATCAGGTGCCAGCGGACCGGCACCGTCACCTGCGCCATCTTTGATTCGGCTTCCTGCACTTTGTTTTCCCCGACATCGTGCACGCCGGCGTCCCACGCCGCCGTGACCGCGTCGGGGCCGTGCGTCTTCGTGACCGCGATCAGAGTGACATCCTGTCCGTGTCCTCCCCGTTCGCGTGCCGCGGCAATGCGCTCACGAACCTCCGCCACCATCGTTGCGACATGGTCCGAAATTGGCATAGCACATAAGGTTAGGGAGCATTGCACGACGACACAAGTAACGGGTCGTCGAACCGCTGCACTTGCGTGCACCGCAGCAGCGCCTGCATCTGCGTCACGGCGGCATCGGCGCCCGCCGGAATCGGCGCGAGCGCCGAGCGCGGGAGCTGCTCCCGTGCCCGCGCCAAGGCGGCCGCGTCGAGCGCGATCGCACCAGGTGCGGTCGTCGCCGACGGCGCATACACCAGCCCCTGCAGCGCCCAGCCCTGTGTCCGATCCACGCGGTCGCGATCAATACGCGACAGCAGCGCGCTCACGCGTACGTCGCGCCCGTCGTCGGTGGCGTGAACCATGATCGCGCGGAGCGTCGCCTCGAGTCCGGGCCAGGTGCGTACCGCCTCGGGCGGCAACAGCCGTCGCTCGGCAAGCGCTTCCCGATACCAGGTCGCGCCAAGCAGCGGCACGGTGACCACGGTCACATCCAGCCGATAATCCTCCACCTGCTGCAGATACCAGAGGGGAAACGTGTCGTTGTCACCGGCGGCCAGGAGCACACCCCGCTGCGGCACGGCGTCGAGCAAAAGTCGCGCGTACGTGCGCGGCAACGACGCGATCGGTTCACGGGTGCGATCCATCACCGTGCGATTCGCCACCAGCGGCACCGCGCCGATCAACAACGGCAATGCGGCGATCGGCGCGGGCAAACGCTTCGCGATGCTCGCCGAGATCGCGGCGAGGCCGGCCCCGGCCAACAGTCCCCAACTCCAGAAGCCGAGCACGAAGAAGTAGTCGCGTTCGCGCGCCTCGTGCACGGCGCCGGGCGGAATGAAGCTGCCGCCGAACGTGGGGCCAGCGCGCATGTTGAGCCAGAAGGCCACGCCCGCGGTGCCGCAGAGCAGCAGTACCGCCATCGCCCGACCCACGCGGGCCTCGTGACGCCACACCGCGCGTAGACCGAGCGCCGCCAGCCACACGAACGAGAGGGTAAGCATCGTCCGGGGAACCGACGGCGTCGGGAACGGATGGACGCCGAACGCGATCTGCCAGTCGGCCCATTCGAACACGTTGCCCAACTGCAGCCAGATCGGCGCCATCCGCGGCAGCAGTCCCGCCACGTCGTACTGCTCGCGGCGCAGCACCGCCGCCAGCGCCAGCAGCGAATCGGGATGCCCCGACGCCAGCTCGGCCCCTGCCGCGTACAGCAGCGGCAGCACCGCGACGGCCGATAGGCCAAGCAAGCCGAGCGCGCCCCAGCCCACGACGTCGATGAGGCGAACGCGCGGACCGGCCCAGGCAAACACGAGCGCCGCCGGCAGGGCCACCAGCACGCTCAAATGCAACGGCACCGCGAGGGCCGCGATAAACACGACGAGGGCGCGAGCGCGCTGGCGCGCATGGTCTGCCACGCCCGGACGGCCAGCGAACTCGCCCGCCGCCAGCATCAGCGCCGAGAAGAGTAGCGACACCGCATACACCTCGGTCTCGGTGGCGTTGCTCCACACGGTGGTCATCGTGCCGGCGACCACCGCGCCCACCACCGCGCCCCGTGAGCCGATCCACCGCTGCAGCATCGCGGCGCCGACGCCGCCCACCCAAGCGCTCGCCAACACCGAGAGCATGGTCACCGCGCGGGCCGGACCGGTATTGGAGAACGCCTTCGAGACCACGTGCGCGATGAGCACCCACAGCGGCGTCCCGGGGGGATGCGGAATGCCCAGCGTGCGCGCGGCGGTCACGAGTTCGGTAGCATCCCAGAATGTGAGATCGGGCGCTGCCGTGGCGAGATAGGCCGAAAAGAGCACCACCATCGCCAGCACCGGGGCGATGACCGTTCTGGGCATCTGAACGCGCGCGCGCGGCAACGCAGGTCGCGCGGTCATCCGGTGGACTTCACGGCGCGACCGGCGAGCAGATCACGCAGCTGCACCGGCGTCAGCCGAACCTGCAAGGCGCCGTCGCGTGCCACCGACACCACGGCTGTTTCCTCGGAGACGACGATCACGATGGCATCCGTCTCTTCAGCGAGTCCCAAGGCCGCGCGATGGCGTGTGCCAAGGGAGCGATGTCCCACGGCACCTTGCGACAGCGGCAGAATGCAGCCGGCGCCGACGATCGTGTCGCCACGAATGATCACGGCGCCATCGTGCAGCGGCGAATAGGGCGTGAAGATCGTCGTGAGCAGATCAGCCGATACTTTCGCCTGCAGCGACGACCCACTGTCGATGAAATCGGACAGCGGCACATCGCGTTCGATGGCGATGATCGCGCCCACACCCGAGCGCGACAGCCGGTCGACGGCATCGGCAATGTCGTCTTCGACCGGTCCCTGTTCGACGCGTTTGAACAGACGGGTGACCGGCGCCTGTCCGAGGTGCGCCAGCGCGGCGCGCAGTTCGGGCTGAAAGATGATCAGCAGCGCGAACACACCGTACGTGAACACCAACCCCAAGAGGTAGGTGATCATGGTGAGTTGCAGCAGCGACGCGATGGCGTACGCCGCCACCAACACCGCGACACCGCCGAGAATCTGGAGGGCGCGCGTACCGTGAATGAGCAGCAGGATCCGATAGAACACCAACGCGACGACCCCGATTTCGAGGCCGTCGCGCCATGTGAACTGCGTCGTGATCTGCACCACCTGCTCGTTGGCGAGGCCCGTCACGCCGGACCCACGCCACGGTGGCGTGCCCCCTTACGCAGGAGCGATTTCCGGGCCGCCCAGCATCGGCGGCAGGATCGGGCGGGCGGCCGGAGCCGCCGGTGTGGCGAGCGGTTGCGTCGTCATCGGCATGTCAGGCGGCAGGCGCGGCGGCAGCTCCTTGCCGGCCTTGAGCAGCAGGATGTCGTCGCGCGTGAGCGTCTCGCGTTCGAGCAGCTGCGTCGCCACGATATCGAGCAGCGAACGATGCTCGGTGAGCACGGCGACGGCCCGGGCATGCGCCTCGAACGCCACCCGCTTCACTTCGGAATCAACCAGCTGCGCCGTCTGCTCGGACACTTCACGGCGCGACTGGATGTCGCGACCGAGGAAGAGCTCCTGCTCCACGTCGCCGACGAGGATCGGTCCGATGGTGTCGGAGAGACCCCACTGCGTGACGTAGCGACGCGCGATGCTGGTGGCCTGTTGAATGTCACTGGCCGCACCGGTGGTCACGCGGTTGTGACCGAACACGATCTCTTCGGCCGCACGTCCGCCGTACGCCATGACCAGCTTTGCTTCGAGCTGTTCACGCGTGACCGACACGCGGTCGTCCTCGGGGAGCGTGAAGGCGATACCAAGGGCACGACCGCGCGGGACGATGGTGACCTTGTGCAACGGATCGTTGCCATAGACCATCATCGCGCACACGGCATGTCCGGCTTCGTGGAACGCCGTGAGCCGGCGTTCGTCGTCCTTCATCACCAGCGACTTGCGCTCGGCACCCAGCATGACGCGATCCTTCGCTTCCTCGAGATCACTCATGTAGATCTTGTCGTGTCCCTTACGGGCCGCGAGCAACGCGCCTTCATTCACGAGATTCGCCAGGTCTGCTCCGGCCATACCCGGGGTGCCACGGGCCAGCGAGTGCACGCTCACGTCATCCGCCTGCGGCTTGTTGCGCAGGTGGACCTTGAGAATGCCTTCACGGCCGCGGAGATCCGGCGCGTCGACCACGATCTGGCGGTCGAAACGACCCGGGCGCAGCAGCGCAGGATCGAGCACATCGGGGCGGTTCGTGGCGGCGATGAGGATCACGCCGTCGTTCGACTCGAAGCCGTCCATTTCCACGAGCAGCTGGTTGAGCGTCTGCTCGCGCTCGTCGTGCCCACCACCCATACCCGAGCCGCGATGACGGCCAACGGCATCGATTTCGTCGATGAAGATGATGCACGGCGCGTGCGCCTTGCCCTGCTCGAAGAGATCGCGCACGCGAGACGCACCGACACCGACGAACATTTCCACGAAGTCGGAGCCCGACATCGAGAAGAACGGGCGTCCAGCTTCACCGGCCACGGCCTTCGCGAGCAGCGTCTTACCGGTACCCGGCGGACCGACCAGGAGCGCACCCTTCGGCAGGCGCCCACCGAGCTTGGTGAACTTCTGCGGGTCTTTCAGGAACTCGATGATTTCCTGCAGTTCGACCTTCGCTTCGTCGGCACCGGCCACGTCGGCGAAGGTGATCTTCGGCGTGTCGCCGCTGAGCAGCTTCGCCTTGCTCTTGCCGAACGAGAACGCCTTGTTGCCGCCGGCCTGCATCTGACGGAACAGGAAGATCCAGAAACCGATGAGCAGCACGTACGGCAGCATGGTGATGAGCAGGCTGCCGAAGTTGGCCCGCGGCTCGCTGGCGTTGGTGCGCACACCACGCTCGAAGAGGCGCGCCTGCTCCTTCTCGGCCGAACCCGGCACCAGACGCGTGACAAACTTCCGCGCCTCGCGGTTGTTCACGCGCACCGGCTGGTTGAATTGACCGGCCAGCACGTTGTCGGTCTGGAACGTGGCCGTCTTGATGTTGCCGACTTCCAACTGCTGTCGATACGCGTTGTAATCGAGCTCCGGTGCCTGCGTCTCGCGGCCGTTCCCATACGTCAGGAACGCGACCGGAATCAGGATCACGAGGATCCAGAACGACAGCGTTTTCGAGAAGCGTCCCCAGTTGAACGGCTTCTTCGGCGAGGGCGTCATGTTTGGTGCCATAGGTTGACCGCCTTACTGCAGGCTGGCGACGTACGGGAGGTGCCGAAAATTCTCGGCATGGTCTAGCCCGTAGCCAACCAGAAATTCGTGCGGTGCATCGAACCCGATGAACCGCGTGGGATGATGAAGCTCTGTCGCGATGTGCTTGTGCAGCAGCGCGCAGATTTCCAGCGAACGCGGCTTCCGGTCACCCAACAGCTCGATCAGGCGATTGAGCGTGCGGCCGGAGTCCACGATGTCTTCAACTAACAGAATGTGTTTCCCCTCCAATTCCGTTTCCGGATCGTAGAGGAGACGCACTACGCCGCTCGATTCCATTGCATCGCCGTACGACGACGCCACGAGAAAATCGACCTGCAAGGGCCGGGCGATGTGACGCACCAGATCGCTGAGGAAGATGAAGCTGCCCTTGAGGAGTCCAAGCACGAGCAGATCGCCGTCGGGATACGCCGCCGTGATGTCCGCGCCCAGTTCCTGCACGCGCGCTTCGATGGCGTCGGCGTCGTACACGATCCGCCGGACGGCACGACCGTCGAGACGGGGATCTTCTGCGATGGGTTTGCTCTGCTCAGTCAAACTCGGGCTCACACCGGTACCAGATCAACTCCGGCCGACCGGGCCGAGACGGTGCCGTGAGACCACGGCATACCCCAGGAACCCACACCGGCTCGTTGTCCACGAGTACGACCGGCCATGACGGCCGATCCAGTGCAGGTACATGTGCTTCTGAAAAGTACCGCGTCACGCGCCTCCCTGCTGGGGCACCAGCGGTTCGGATGCGATCTCCTGCGGTCCAGACGCGCAGCGCGACCTGTTCGCCACGGGGGATCCCCATGGTCCACAGGTCCTGCTCAGCGGCACTGGCCGATGACGGCGCCGTGTGCAATCGTCGCCACCGGAACCGTCCGAACCGTGGTGGCAACGCCTCCGAGGCACCCAACCATGCTCGCGTACTGTGGGGCGACCGCTGGGACGACGCTCGCCGCACTTCGAACCGATCGCCGGGTGGCTCGCCCGGGGCGGCACGGCGTCGCAATACGATCGCTGCGCCGGACACGAGAATCCTCGAGCCACCTCGACCTGCCGTGGTAAACTTCACGAGCTCACGAGTTCCTTTCGCATCGAGCGTCACACCAGCGCGGGCACAGATCGCCGGCCACAGCACCGCCCGCCCCTCGCGCGTCGTGGACTCCAGCGCCGCCGCCGGGCACGACACGCGCTCGCACGACGGCGCAACCACCACTCCGATCGCGTCGACGTGCCGCTCCACATCGCGTCGCCAGGTGGCCGCCTGATCGGCGATCGCGAGGATCTGGTCCGAGAACCCGGGCGTTGCCGCCTCGAGCGCGGGCAGCAGTTCGTGGCGCACGCGACCGCGCAGGAAGGCGCGCGACACGTTCATCGGATCCTCGAGATAGGCCACCTTCTCGAGCACGGCCCATCGCGCCAGCTCGGCCCGCGACACGCCGAGCCAGGGACGCACCACACGCGAGGGCGCCGCCAGCGCCGCCATTCCGCGGGCACCCGCCCCGCGCAACAGCCGCATCACGACAGTCTCGAGCTGATCGTCGCGCGTATGCGCCGTGGCCACACGCGCCTTGAAGGCGCGAGCGATCCGGCCCAGAAAGTCCCAGCGCGCGGCGCGCCAAGCCGCTTCGCTCTGCCCCGGCGTGGGGGGGGGGGGGGGCCGCCCCGCCCCCCCCACGCCCCCCCCCACCGCCGCCCCCCCC
>NZ_JANPLK010000015.1 GCF_031426495.1 Gemmatimonas sp.
GACCCCTTGAACCGGGTGAACCGCGCGGTTCCTGCTCCCTCCGTCCTGATACCCTCCCCCCCTGCTCACTAGGGTGTTCAATGGATCAGCCCACGCCGGAGCTTATCCCCCCAGCACGTTCACGCACCCCTTCGGCGTGGCAGCCAGCCGCTGGTTGCATTCGTCCACCGGGATCGGCACGAGCGGGAAGACGCGGTGCGTGGGCAGTTGCTTCCGAAGATCGCCAAGCCGGTTGTATCGTCGCGAATCCACCCAACGGTGACCGTACTCGAAAAAGAGCGAGTAGCGGCGATCGTACAGTAGCTCCGTGACAAGGTCACCGGAGAAGTCGGACGCCAGTGCCGGCAGTCCACCGGCGTTGGTGCGCACGAAATTCAGGTCGGCGATCGCAGCGGCGCGGTTGCCGAGTCCGATGTTGGCTTCGGCCCGAAGGAGGATCAGCTCTTCGTTCCGGATGATCGGGATCGAGGTGACGTTGGTGGGATACACGATCGGCCGCACGTTCGAGCTGATGCCCTGTGTGGCGAGATTGACCGTACCGACCACCGCCTTGCCGGTAGCGCGCAGATCGCGTGAGCCATCCGTGCGCAGGCGTGCCTCGGTGAGAAACTCCGGAACGACGACGATGGCGCGTGGCGCCGGATCGAACAGCGGGTTGGTCGCGTCGCCTGATGCCGTGCTGTATACGTGATACACGCCGGTGGCGAAGCCCGCTGTGGTACCCGCGGCGGTGCTGATGAACGACTCATTCAACGCCGTGAGGGCATCGGCCCATCGCCCCCGGTACACTTCCAGGCGTGCCTTGAGGCCACGGTTGACGCGCAGGAAGTTCGCCGGCGTGTTGAAGCCGGTGAAGCCCGTGGTGAGCGTGAACGGAAATGCGGTGCCCGCCGCGGCGAGATCGGTGCGCGCCTCGTCAAAGAGGGCCGCGGTTTTCGTGTACGCTTCGTCGCGCGTGATGAACGCCCCCTGCGCGGTGGGATCCTTGGGCACGTCGAACACGAGACCGAAGGTGTCACGCACGCGCAGCTGATTCATGTACTCGAGCGCCATGAATGTTTTGACGAACCCCTTCACGCCGCTCTTCTGCGCGGCAGTGTAGTCGGGTACGGCGTCGACGACGTCGAGAATCGTGTAGGCGGTGCGCAGATTGCGGTATGAGTTCGACCAGCCGGCGTCCGTGCCGAATCCACCCGGCTCCAGCGGTCCGATCAAGAGCGCGAGCACGTTGCGAGGCTCCGCGCCGTCGAGGTTCATGATCTCTCGGCCGAAGATGCCCAGCGTACTCGCCCACGTGCCGGCGCCGGCGCGCGAGCCGGCAATCACGCCGGCCACGGTCGTGTTCACCGTTGCGGCGTTGGGCGAGCCTTCGAGCTGCGAGGTGTTGGGGCTGTTGTAATTCGCGATGTCGGCGGCACTGCAGGCGACCGCGCTGGCGCAGGCGGCCACGAACAACATGGTGCGCGCCTGGCGATGACGGGATGTGGTCATGGTCAGAAGTCCAGGCTGAAGTTGAGCCAGTAGCTGCGGCTGGCCGGGTACGCCGCGAGTTCACGGTTCCGCTGAATCGCATCGGGTACACCGCCGGCGCCGAAGTTCTGCGCCTCCGGATCACCACCACGGAAATTCGTCCACCAGGCGAGATTGCGTCCGCTCAGCGAGAGCTTGGCACCGCTGGCGCCCGACCAGGTCTTGGCCACCCACTTTTGCGGGATGTCCCACGTGAGGGTGACTTCGCGCAGTTTGATGTACGATGCGTCTTGATAGAAGATGCGCGTGACCTGCAGATACGATGTCCGACGCACTTCGCCAAGCTTGCGACCCGACGCGGGATCGATGTCGTCGTAATCGCGTGAGTTCTGCCCGAGGTCGTAGTGACGCCACGTGCCGTTGGCGAGCATGCCACCCTTCTGCTGGTCGAGCAACGCGTACAGCGACACACTCTTGAAGCGCACTTCGTTGCTGAGGCCCGCGCTCCACAGCGGATTGCCGTCGCCCATCAGTACCGGCACCACCACCCGACCGCCGGCTTGCGGCAGCGTATCGTTGCCGAAGAGCTGCGTGGCCGACTTGCCCTGCTCGATGCGCACGGCACCCGTCTGCAGCGTTCCAAGCAGGAACGCCGGCACTGGGAGGCTCGTGACCTTGGAGCGGCTCGTGCCCCAGTTCAGGCGCGCATTCCAGCCCCATGTGGGCGTCTGCACCGGAAACGCGTTGATCGAGACTTCCGCACCCGTCACCTGCATCTCGGCGCCGTTCGACGTTTCGCTGCTGAAGCCCGTAGTGGGGGCCAACGTACGCGTGATGAGCAGATCGGAGATGTTGCGACGGAATCCCGTCACGGCGAAGGTGCCGCGGTTGCGGAATACGTTCAGATCGACACCGGCCTCGATTTCACGCTGACGCTCGGGGCGCAGGTCGGACGATGCGCGCACACTGCCCACGCGGAAGGCTCCAAGTCCACCAACGCTCGACAAGTCGAGGTTCGTGAACTTCTGGCCGTACAGCGGCTGGTTGCCGGTTTCGCCGTAGGCCAGACGGATCTTGGCTTCGTCCACCAAGCCCGGAGCGAGGTCGGTGAAGCGGTACGACGTGGCCGCCTTCGGAAACAGGAAGAACTTCTTCACGTCGCCGTTGTTGCTGCTGCGGTCGGCGCGGGCACCGGCCGTGAACAGCAGCTTTTCACGCCACAGCATTTCCGTCTGTGCGAACACACCGAAGTCTTCCACGCGCAGGCGCGACTCGTCAACGTCGCGTACCGTGCCCGACGTCACGACTTCGAGACCGCCCAGCAGGTTTTGCGCGGAGGCGCGCGTCTGGTTCAGATCGCGTTGTTCGAACTGGGTACCGAGCTGCGACGTGATCTTGAGCGATGACTGCGGTGTCCAGCCGTGCACGATATTCAGGTTCAGGTTGCGCTGAATGTTCGTGGTCTTCGAGTTGCCCGACGTACCGGGAAGTCCATCCACGGGCTCATACTGCAGCGTGGGCGGCGAGAAGATCAGGTTGGACTGATTCAGCAGGTCGACGCCACCGTAAGCGATGAACTGCAGCGTGTTTTTTTCGCCGGTGAGCACGTCGGCGGTGAGTCGCGACGTCGTGATGTTGCGCCACACGTTCTCGCCATTCTTGAACTGATCGATCGTCTGCAACGGGTTGGACGGGTAGAACTGATTCACCGGCCAGGTGCCGTCGGCGTTGCGCCGAAGATCGAGGAAGCTCGGAATCTTGGTGAGCGAATAGGCGATCGAGTTGCCGGCGTTGTCGTTCCCGAACAGGCCGCGATCGTTCGCGTTGTTCAGGATCTCGTTGCCGACCTGCAGATTGAGCCGCTTGGAGATGCGCTGATCGAGATTGATGCGCGCGCTCGTCTTGCGGGCAAAGGTGTTCTCCACGATACCGTCTTCGTTGCGACGGCTGATCGATAGGAAGTACTTGGTGTCATCGCTGCCGCCGCTCACGTTCAGCGACACGTCCGAGTTCATCGGACGGTTGCCGTAGGCCAGCGACTCGTAATTGAGCACCCGGTTGGCGTCGTAGAACGGCGTGATGCCGGCGCCGAACACGGTCACGGCATCGGCCAGTGACGTGAACGTGCGCGAGCCGTTACGGTACGCGAGCTCCGACGTTCCGCCGCCCAGACGCAGCGAGAACTTCGGCTTGCCGGCGCGACCACGCTTGGTGGTGATGATGATGACACCGCCCGACGCCTTCGATCCGTAAATGGCAGCGGCCGCCGATCCCTTCAGGATGTCGACGTTCTCGATGTCGTTCGGATTCAGGTCGGCGATACGATTGACCGGATTCTCCTGGTTGCCCACGGAGATGCCGGTACCCGCCGCGCGCGTGACCTTGTTCGTGCCGGAGCCGATGGACACATCTGACACGATGACACCGTCGATGACGTACAGCGGCTGCGCAGATCCGAGAATGGACGAGATACCGCGAATACGGATACGATTGCCGCCGCCGGGCGCACCGGTGGATTGCGAAATCTGCGCACCGGCGATCTTGCCCTGGAACGCATTCTCGATGGACTGCGACGACACCTTGTTCACGTCGGCACCACTCACGGTGGCTACGTCGTTGGCGAGGTTGCGGCGCGAGATGCCAGTGGCCTGACCGGTCACGACGACCTGATCGAGATTGAGCACGTCCTTCTTGAGCACGATCTCGAGGCCGCTCTGCGATGCGCCCACGGTAATGCGTGTCATCGGGTAGCCAAGGCGCCGCACCATGAGGATCACCTCGCGCGCTGGGACGTTCACGAGCGTGAACGAGCCGTCGTCACGTGACAGTGCACCGATGGCGGTGCCGGTGACCTGCAATTGTGCTGCGGCAATGGGTGCTCGCGATCCTTCTTCGAGCACCTTGCCGCTGATTGTGCGCGTCTGCGCCGCGAGCGGGGCGGCGAAGAGCGCGAGGGCTGCGGCAAGCAGGCCTCCGCGCGCGAATACTCCGGTCATCAGGAATTCCTCCATCGGGGGGTGACGATCATTGCGGCAGGATGTTGAGCGTGAGGTGTGACGGACGGGCGGCTGAACGGAAAACGGTCATCATGGCTGACTGAAAGTCCGCGTCTTTCGCCTGGTAGATGTTGGGCACGAAGCGCTGCGGATTGCGATCGACGGCGGGATACCACGTGCTCTGCACGTGTACCACGATGCGATGTCCTTTCTTGAACGTGTGGAACACGTCGTCGAGCGGGACGCGCACGCTGTCGGCCACGTTCACCCTGAGCGGCACGTTCTGGTCGAAGCCTTTGCGCCAGCGGGCGCGAGCCACGCCGGGGCGGACGAGTCGCTCGTAGGCGTCGAGACGCGGTCCGCCTTCGTATTCGGGGGCCGCGTCGTTGGGATACTGATCGATGAGCTTTACGATGAAGTCGGCGTCGGTGCCGGTGCTCGCCACGTTCAGGAGCGCCGAGACGGGTCCCGCGACGGTCACATCACTGGTGAGTACGTCAGAGCGATACGTGAGCACGTCGGGGCGACGCGAGGCGAAGCGCTGATCTTCGGTGGGGTACTGCGCGTTGAAGCCGAAGGTCACGCCCATCGTGTACGGCACCGGCTTGGCAGGATCGCTCATGTAGCGGTCGGCGAACGTGACAGGCGTCGCGCCGCGTGCTTGCGCATTTCCCGGGGCCTCGAAGGCGACGCGTCCATTCTCACGTAGATACAACGTGCGCGAGGTCGCGGCTTTGGGCGGCCACGCGTCGAAGCGCCGCCATTGATTGGTGCCGGCTTCGAACACGAGCGCTCCCCCGAACGACTGGCCTTTACAGTTATCCTTGAGCAGGCATCGGAACGCTGGCGCGCCAACCGAGTCGCGAAAGAACTTGCCGGTGGGGCTGCCGTTGGTGAAGGCGCCGAAGGTCGGGAAGTCGGCGCGATTCCAGCCACCGTGCGACCATGGTCCCACCACGAACATCTGCTTCGTGCTCTTACTGTTGTCCTGCAGGCTGCGATTGAGACGCAGCATGCCGTAGGGATCTTCGACGTCGTACCAGCCACCGACGAGCAGCACGGCCGGCGTGATGTTCTTGGCGTGCTTCCAGATCGCGCGCGCCTGCCAGAAGGCGTCGTAGTTCGGATGTACGGTGATGGAGTCCCAGAAGGCGATGCGATTCTGCAACGGGCCGGAGCCGTAGTTGGAGAACGCGCCGACGTTGAGATGCCACGCGTAGCCATCGGTGGTGCCGGCATTCGGGCCGGCCGGGTAACTCGTCACCAGTCCCGCGCGCGGCTGATCGAAGTTGCGCATGAAGTTGTACGTCTGCGACAACTTGAAGAGGCCGTTCATGTGCCGATCGTCGCCGAGCCACCAGTCGATCATCGGTGCTGACGGATAGGCGAGTTTGTGCGCGGGGTGCGCGTCGATCATGCCCGCGGCCACAAAGAAACCGGGGGCGGAGTTGCCCCACGTGCCCACGCGTCCATTGTGGTGCGCCACGTTCTTGAGAATCCACTCGATCGTGTCGTACGTGTCGGTGGATTCGTCGACATCGCCGGGCTTTCGATTCGGGCCTTTATTCGGCGTCATGAACGCGTGGTAGCCCTCGCTCATGTAACGGCCGCGCACGTCCTGATTCACGAAGATCCAGCCTTCGGCATCGAGACCGGGGAAAGGCCCCAGCTGCGCGGGGTACGCGTTCTCGCCGTACGGCGCGACGCTGTACGGCGTGCGCATGAGCAGAATGGGGACACGTTTGCTCGTGTCGCGCGGCGTGTAGATCGCCGTATGCAGCTTGGTGCCATCGCGCATGGGGATGACGACTTCGCGTTTCACGTACTGCTCCCGCACGCGCGTCACGGCGGCGGGATTCGGCGCGGCGCGTGCATCCTGCGCCACGGCGCGATTGGTCATCATGGTGGTCGCGCTCGCGAGGAGTGCAGCCATCATGAGCATACGAGAGGAAATCATGGGCGTTCCGGTGCGAAGGGCGAAACGCGAAGGTACGACGGACCGGAGTTGGTCGCCAGCGTTTAGTCGTACCACCCCTGCACGTACCAGTGCACGCCGCCGTCATGGTACAGCAGGAATTCGCCTTCATCATCGACCACGCACCGCCAGTAATCGCGGGCGTACGTATCGGCGCGCCACCAATCGCCGCTCAAGCGTTCGGGGCCATCGGCGCTCGCGATCGACAGGCGTCGTCCGCGCCACCACACGGCGTCGGGAATGCCGTGCGGTGCTTCCACGTCCACCGTTTCCGGTGCATCGAGTAGCCGGAGCACGGCGTCGGTGTTCGGGGTCGGCGACGCCGCTGGTGATGTCGGCGCGGGAATGGGCGCGGGTATCGGCGCCGCGCCGAGGGTCATGGCGTCGGCGCTGATCCAGCGGCCGGTGTCTTCGGGGCGATGACTGTCGCCGGCTTCAGGGTGCACGACGACGGTGCCGGTGTTGTCGGGATCGAGCACGGCGCGCAGTCGCGCGAAGACCGCTTCGGCATTCATCGCCGCGTCGCGCCACGACGGGATCAACAAGTCGCCTTGATCAGCGGCGAGCGGCGCGGTGGCGGGAATGCTGACGGTGACGCCGATGATCGGCGCGGGGATGCTCCATCGTTCCAGTAGACTCCGGCATTGATCGAACAGCGGCTCGAGCCGCGCGAGCGGACGCGCGGGGCGTACTTCGCGCGTGATGGATCGCTGGGGGATGCCGAGGAGAGATGAAACGGCCAACTCCTTAGGAAGCAGGGCCGAGGGTGTCAGGGAGGAGGGGGCAGGGGGGGACTCCTTCCTCCGTCCTGATTCCCCCCTCCCTGCTTCTTTTATTGTCGTGTCGTCCGACGTCTCCGGCACGTGGATATGTCCGCGCATCTCGCTGCCGATGTCGTCGATGGGATACTGACGGCCAGCGTCGAGCACGAGCGTGATCGCCACCGATGCCGCCGCGCGTCCGTCTTCCACACACTCGCGCAGCAGGCGTTGCAACTGCGCGCGCAACACGAACAGCACGGGCTCGGTGCTTTCCACGGCAGCGGGCAACTCCACGCTCGCACTACGCGCGGCTTCCACGCGCACGAGTCCAGGTCGACGGGGATCATCGCCGTGGGCTAGTCGCCACGCGCCGAGACCGGCGGGGCCCCATCGCTTTTCGATGTCGCCGGCATCGAGTGAGGCCAGTGCGCCCACGGTGCGCAGACCTAACGACTGCAGCGCATCGCGCAGATCATCCTCCATCGGCACCAGCCCCAACGGCGCCGGCGCGAGATACTCGGCGCACTGACCGGCCGGGATGATCGTGATGCCGTCGGGGAGCGTGAGCGGATCGCGTTCACGTACACCTTGCGGGTCGCGTTCGCGCACGGCACGACTGCGCATAGCGCGATCGCGGGCGCGCGGCGCCCAGGTGGCGGCGCGCGCGGCCACGCAGGAATCGGCGATGGCCACGCGGGCATCGGGGTGCCACTGCTGCGCGATGGTGAGCAGCGTGCGCGCGAGGTGGGCTTCGCCACCGACGGCATCGAAGCCGTTCGCACCGACCCACCACATGCCGGGGGCACCGGCTACCGGCGTGACCTGCGGACTGGCGGCCAGCAGTGCCGTGCTGGCGGCGAGCACGGCGTCACGGATGGCATGATCGTCCCATGGGCGCACGTCGAGATCGGCGCAGCAGGCGCGCGCTTCAGGGAGGAGCATGCCAGCGCGAACGCCGGCGCGGCCGGCGGCGAGGGAGACGGCGCGGAGTTTGGTGTCGATGAGGAGGGCGCGGGGGGCGTTGTCCCAGTGGGGCGGTGGGTTGTGGGCTGTGGGCTGTGGGCTGTGGGCTGTGGGCTGTGGGCTTTGGGCTGTGGGCTGTGGGCTTTGGGCTGTGGGCTGTGGGCTGTGGGCTGTGGGCTGTGGGCTTTGGGCGGTGGGCTGTGGGCTATGGGCGGTGGGCTGTGGGCTATGGGCAGTGGGCTGTGGGCTATGGGCGGTGGGCTTTGGGCTAGTGGCGGGAGAGGTCGCGTTTGGGGCGGCGGCCGTAGCTGGGGTCGGCGGCGCGGCGGCGGCCGCGGTAGCGCGTCCAGTCGCGGGTATGCTGGTCGGTTTGACGCTCGTGGTCACCGCGCTCCCGCGGCGGGAACGGGCGGTCGTTGCTGATGGTGATGGCCCCGTCGGTAAACCCAGCGGCAAGGCGAGCTGGGTGTCCGGGAAGGTCAACTCCGTACAGGTCGCTGGCGGACACGCCGAGCCCGCCCCAGGTGACGGGGTGTTCGGTGTGCTGGCCGGGCTGCTCGGCGTCGCTGCTGTTGCCGCGGGCGGTCCAGGGACGACGCGTGCTTCGCGCCACCCCGCGCCGATCGGGAATCTCGGAATCCGTACACACGCGACGCGCCACGACGACTGCACTGCTCACCTCGATGGACGGACTGCGACCCTGACTGTTTCCCCCTTTCTCCACCGTCACCACAAACCGTCGCGAGGCATCGGCGACGCTGACCGGCGGTGCGGCAACCGGTTCCGGTAATGGTGTGGGTCGTCGTCGGCTCGACAGGGCGCGCATCGAGGTCACGCGCATGGACGGCGGTAGGCTCGGCGTACACACCGGCATCGCGGCGATCCGCAGACGCACGGTGCCGGCCAGTCGACTGGGGCGTATTTCACGCCCGCCGTCGTGATGCTCGAGCACCACGCACGCCGCGTCGCGTTCGCGCGCCAGCTGCGCCAAGCGCACGCCATGCACGCGCGACAACGGTGGGGCGCCATCGATGACCACTAGCGCGAACACGCCGCTGCGTAACAGCAGGTCGGCCGTCCATGCACAGCGTGTGCGGTCGGGCGGACGGATCACCACAAAGCGTGCGCCCATCGCGGTCCAGGGCGCTGGCGCGAGCGTGCGGGTGGCGTCGATCCACGCCACCCAGGCACCGGTGTGCAGCACCTGCGCGACCAGCTTTCGAAGCAGGGCGGTTTTGCCGACCGCTAATGGGCCGCTGATTTCGGTGACACGCCCCCGCGGAATGCCGCCCCCCAGCGCCCGGTCCAACCGCGCCAACCCGGTGCTCCACGGACCGCTGGCCTGTCGGCCAGTCGCGACCACCGCCTGCAACTGATCGCGCAGGAGGGTGAGGTCGGGCCCGGCCGGGGTGATTTCCGGTTCGGCGAGCGTGGTGTCGAGGGCGGGCGTAGGCAAGGCATTCATACCGAATAAATACCGAAGACAGAAGGCGACGGAAAGAGCGGATTCAGAAAAACACGATGAGAAAAGGCTCAGGATTGGGGGGCGGAAAGACGCCCGAAAATGCTACAGCAGCACCAGCTGGGGCTCGGGGGCCAGCTCTGCCGGCAACGCGACTTCCTCATCGGCGCTGCCCTCGTCGTCCCGTCGATACTCCCGCGTGGTCAGGCCGTACTTCCGGCACAGCCGTTCAATGACCTGCTGCAGCCCGACCCGGTAGCTCTCGGCGGCGTACACGCTGTTCCGGTAGGTCGCCTCATACTTGGCGGAGAGCTCGGGAAAGTTTTCGCGGATCACGGGCAGATACCGTTTTCGCGAGGCGGACCGAAGCCGCAGGGCACAGGCCCCCAGGCTTTGGGCGCCGGCTGCCGCCACCTGCTGCACCAGCGCCTCCAGCATGAGCGGCGCATCGGTAATGCCTGGCAGCACCGGCATGCAGTTCACACTCACCGCCAACCCGGCGTCGGCCAGCCGTCGCACGCCCCGCAGCCGCGCGTCAGGGGTGGGCGCCCGGGGCTCGAGACGCCGTGCCAGTTCGCGATCGACGGTAATGAGCGACACGTGCACTTGCACCGTGTGCCGCTCGGCCAGCCGCTGCAGCACATCCACATCGCGGGTCACCAGCGGACTCTTGGTGATGATCACGATCGAGAAGTCGCGTGCGATCTGCAGCGCCTCCAGAATCTCCCGCGTGACGCGAAAGCGCCGCTCGGCCGGTTGATACGGATCGGTGGCCGAACCGATCACCACCGAGTCGCCCGGACGGGGCGAGCGCGACGACCGCAATGCCTCGCGGATGCGCGCGCCGGCGTGCTCCTTCACCAGTACCCGTCGTTCGAAGGCCAGCCACGGCGGCATGGCGTTGGCGACCTCCCGTCCCACGTCGCCGGCCCGTTCGAGTGTCCACCGGTGCGTGTCGCGGGCGTAGCAGTAGGCGCAGCCGAAGGCGCACCCCACGTAGGGGTTGATCGACCAGAAGCCCATGCCCGTGGCCGCCGGCGGATTGAAGATCCCGCGCGACGGGGCCGCGTGATACTGCAGGTCGGCTTGCGCCGACAGCAGGCGGAGCGGGTCGGGCCGGAAGGGGTCGGGCGAAAGCGCCGGCGAATCGGGAGGGTCGGCGGGGCGCATACTGGACCCTACCGAATAAAAACCGAAAGTGCAAGACCGGGCGAAATGTGTGACCGAATGCGTGACGAAATGTGTGATCTACGACCGCAACATTCCATGCTCAGGCATTGTCCGTCGTCCCGGCGCACCCTACTCTAGAGAGACATGCCTGCTCTGTCCGACATCGAAATTCAGCGTGGCCTCGGCGCGCTGCCCGGCTGGTCGCGCAAGGGCGACACGCTCGTGAAGAGCTATCACTTCGCGACCTTTCCTGCGGGCGTGGCCTTCATTGCGCAGGTGGCTGACATCGCCGAAGCGATGCAGCATCACCCCGATATCGACATCCGCTACACCAAGGTGCACTTCTCGCTCAGCACGCACGACGCGGGCGGGATCACCCCGAAGGATTTCGATCTCGCCCGCGCGATCGAGGAGCTGGCGGCGGCGTAGGGGTCCTACCGGGTCGATGCGCTTGTCGCCTTGTCTCACCGGTGATACACTACGGCGTATGGACAACGTCACCGTTCGAGAACTGCGAAACAATGGTGGTCGGGTGCTGCAGCGTGTGGCGGACGGAGAGACACTCACGGTCACCATGGACGGGCGTCCGATCGCCGAACTGCGGCCCCTCACCGGTCGAGGACTCAGCGCGGCGGCGCTGCTGACACGGTGGCGCCGACTTCCGTCGGTCGACATACAGCAGCTGCGCCATGATCTCGACGACGTGATGGACGGATCCCTGTGATCGATCGGGTCCGCCATGAGCGCGGCGTTCTCGACACCAGCACCGTGATCCTGCTTTCCCGGCTCGACGATCCCACGGTGCTTCCGAATGAACCACTGATCACGGCGATTACGTTGGCCGAATTGACGGTTGGGCCGCTCGTCGCAAAATCAGACGACGAACGCGCCGCCCGACAGGCGCACCTGCAGCAGGCGGAATCGGACTTCGATGCGCTGCCGTTCGATGCCAGCGCCGCGCGAGCATTCGGTCGCGTGGCTGCCTCGCTGAGGCAATCAGGGCGCAAAACACAAGCCCGCTCGTACGACGCGATGATTGCGGCAACGGCGCTCGCGAATGCATTGCCGATCTACACCTGCAATCCCGACGATTTCAGCGGCATCGACGGGCTGGATGTCGTCGCGGTACCGATGCCGACTCGCGCGTAGCGAATCTCTGCACAGCCGACATGCAGGCGCCGAGACGATGACCGCGTCTGCGGAAGGACGCATTCGCCGTACTTCGCTCTGAGAACACTCTGTCGGCTGAGAAATGAAATTCCTTCCTCTCGTTCTGCTCAAAATGCATCTAAAGTACGCGCCAAGCGCCTCGTCCCTTCTGTTTCTTCTTGTCTCATCGTGCATCCCCGCTAAAGCGATCCCGTCACAACAACCTGTCGACCGTTTAACGTGCTCGATTCAGCACGGTCGAACGGAAACCCCGCTCGTCGACAGTGCAGGCTCACGGTACTCCATCGATCTGCCCATCGTGGCGCCAGTCAGGGGCGGCGAATTATGGCTCGGCGATGAAATTCGCGTATGGCCCGATCTTGATCCTCGAGTAAGAGCGTACATCGGAGTGGTGAACCGACCAGACGGAGTCCGAGACCTCGTCCCGCGGCCGCCGGGAGCGACGACAATGCAGTTGCCACGGTTAGTGCAGTCTTCTGGTGGCATCGCACATGTCGTGTGGGGCGTGCGTTCGGATACGATCACGCCTCGTCCGCGGTCCGTCTCTCAATCCCTCGTCTATAGTGCGTTCGACGGACGCTTGTGGACGCCACCGGAAGTGGTCATGAGTTTGCCAGACATCTGGTGGATGCCTGGACGTCCGTCGACGCTTGCGGTAGGATCGCGACTGTATGTTGCCGTGAACAACACTCCGACACGCGGAGAATCGCAGCGTCCGCAGGCCATTGTCGCGCGGCGTGACAACGGACGGTGGACCCAGGTTCTCGCGGCAGAATCGCCACGGTCTTACGGCATTCACGGCGTACGACTGGCCAGTATGAGCGATAGTGCGCTGGTACTCGTGTACAGTGGGACCGCCACCGTCGACTCCGGCCGCTCGGCCGGAACGCTCGCGGTCGTCCGCTCTGCTGATGCCGGAAGCTCATGGAGCTCGCCGACACCCATTCGGCAACTGACGCGGACCGCGATGGAACTTGGCGGCTTGCATCGCATGAAGGATGGTACGCTGCACCTCATCTGGGCGGCCGTTCGAAATGACGTGGCCAATGCGATCATGCACGATGTATCCCGTGATGACGGTCGTACCTGGACGCCAATCGATAGCATTCCTGTGCCCGTAACCTTCAGCTATTTGACGAGCGCACAGGTTGGAGACCATGTGCTGGTTACCGTCCACCAAAGCGATGGACTGATCGCGCAGGCGATAGCGGGTCATGCCGGCAGCTTACGCACGCTCACACCAGCGTCAATCGGACTTCCCGGAATGCATGTCCAAGGGGCGGATGCACCGGTGACTACGTGGGCCGCGGAGGAGCGGGTGATCAGCGCCGACGGCAAGTGGACTGGAATATCCGGCGTCGTCTATAAAACAACGACAACCATGCATTGCGGGGCGAAATAGGTGATCGGTGTTGAACGATTGCGTACGTAGGCACAATTTCGGTATGGAGGGCATTGGCTCCGACTAAGCACATGTAGTGCCGAACCAATGAGGCCGTCACGGAACAGTCGACGGCCTTCGATGCGCCCCCTAGTTGATCTTCCGCAGCGTCACGCTGCCGTTCACCGTGCTGGCGCGCAGCCGCGTGGACCCGTTGCCCACCGTGCCACGTAAGCGCCGCGGTGAGAGCGTGCCGGAAATCGTGATCGGGAAATCCGTCGACACGCGACCGTTCACCGTAGACAACTCGAGCTGCGCGCCGAAGTTGGACGGCAATTCGATCGTGATCGCCCCGTTCACCGTTTCGTAGTCGAGATCGTCTGCTCGGCCGAGTGAGCCCATCGACACGTTGATGCTGCCGTTGACCGTCTTGGCGCGCACCGGGCCGCCAGCGCTGCGGGCGGTGATGCTGCCGTTCACGGTATGCGCATCCACTTCGTTGTTCACGCCGGTCACTTCGACCCCGCCGTTCACCGTTGAGAGGTCTACCCGCACACCGTCTGGCACACGCACGGTGAAGCGCACCGAGACGTCGTTGCGGTCGTTCCACTTGGTACGGCGATCGGTGTGAATGCCGCTCTCGTCGCAGCGCGAGCCTTCACTGAACAGCGCGCATACCAGTACGTCGTCGCCGATCTTCTTCTGTTCGATACGCACATCCTCGGGATTGCCGCGACGCCAGCGCTTCTCGGCGCTCACTTCCACGCGGCCATTCGTGCTGCGCTCCACCTGGATGCCGCCGTTGATGTTCTTGATCATCACGCGCCGCCCCGACGGGATGGTGCCCGACCAGGTGAACGCGTCGTCGCGCTGCGAGTCGCGGTCCCGGTCGCGATCCTGCGCCATGGCGGGTGCCGCCAGCGCGGCGGTAAGGAGCAGCGCGGCGCCAGTAGTACGACACGCGGAACGGACTGAAGTACGGAACGACAGCATGGAAAGCTCCTCACACAAGAAAGATGCACGCACGTCTGCGATCAGGTGTGCGATCATGAGCGGTTGCCTCGCACGACGCGGACGTCGCCGTTGAACGTGGAGATGGTGAAACGGGTGGACCCGCCGCCGCCGATCTCGTAGCGGCGCACCGCGCGCTCACTGCGTGACGACGTGAGGCTGTTGGGCATCAGTGTGAGCGAACCGGAGGCGGTCATGTCGCCGTTGAAGGTGGAGACGTCCATGCTCCCGCGCACATTCTCGGGGAGACGCAGGGTCACGTCGCCGGAATGCGTGGTGATCTGCAACCGCGCGTCGTCGGTCGTGTTGCCATCGAAGGTGATGTCACCACTGATGCTTTCGACTTCGACGCGCGCCGCGCGATCCATACCGAGCAGGACATCGCCACTGGTGGTGTGCACGTTCGCCTCGTCGCGCACACCGCGCAGTGTAATGTCGCCACTCATGGTCGTCACGCGCGCCGGCCCTGAGCGGCCACCCAGCCGGATGTCGCCGGAGAGTGTTTCCAACGTGAGACGTCCGCCGATGTCGTCGAGACTGACATCGCCACTGGTCGTGCGAATCTCCACGTCACCGTCGATGCCGGACACGTCGACATCCGCCGACGCCGTGGAGATGACCAACCGCACGTTGCGCGGGAGGTCGAGTTCGAGCGTGGCGTCGTTGCGGCGACTGGCCGTGCGGCTGGAGCGGTCGGAGCGATCGGAGCGATCGGAGCGGCTCGAGCGCATGTCCTCCGATGCTTCCAGCGTGACGCCGACGCCGGTGGTGCGCAGCTGATAGTCGCCGCTGCGCCCGCGGATCGCGCCGGTGCTCGCCGACCCACCGCGTACGACCAAGCGTCCGGTGCGCACGGTGATGTCGACCACGGCGTTGCGTGCCACCGCGAAGCTGGAGTCGCGTTGGGCGAGCAGCGGTGACATGCCGCCGGCTAGCGACAGCAGCATCAACACGCCGAGCGGAACGAGCGAGCGGGAGCGCATCGGGAGAGTGAGCACGAGAGGGGACCGCATTACAGCAACGCCACGCGCCGGAGCAGCGCGAGCTTGGTTTCAAGGGCGCGATCGAGCTGGGTCGACAACAGTGCGCTGCGCGGATCCCGCGTCAGCGCCTTCCGGCTGTCGCCAATAGCCCGGTCGATGATGTCCAGATTACGGCGTAGTTCGCGCACGGTCGCGGTGTCGAGTTCGACGAAGCGATCATCGACGATACGACGCAGCGCCGAGATCTCCCGCTCATACACCACATCGGCGTCGGTGCCGTCGCGGGTGTCGCGCGCCGCATTGCGTGACACAAGCCGCGTGGTGGAACCCGACACACGCGCCGGTGCGCTCGACGTGGTGGACGTCGTCGTGGACGGCGATGCCGCGACGATCTCGACGGCCGCGCCGGGCAGCCCCAGATCGTTCACGCTATCGGTCGTCGTGGCCACTTGGCTCGGTACGCCGGTCGGCGGCGCAACAGGCGCCACACTGCGCTCGGCGAGACGCCAGGTGATGCCCGATGTCACCGCCACCAACATCGTGGCGGCGATGGCGAAGGTGCGAACGGACACGGTGCGTGCCACCCGCGACCGCGTGGCCGCTGCCGAGATCGGGATGACGGCCGTGTCGAGACGCGCTTCAATGCCGCTCCAGAGGTCACGTGAGGGCGAGATCCCGGGGAGCGCCTGCGACTCCGCCACGATCGCCTCGAGCTCGCGGACCAGTGCGGCGCAATCGACACACTCCGAATGATGCGCCGTCATCCACGCCTGCTCGGCCTGGTCGAGATCACGCTCCAGGTACCCGCCACACTGCGCTTCGAAGCGCGCGCAGTCGGCGGAGGCGCCGGTCGGGGGAACGCTATCTGTATAGTCCATATGCTGGGTTACCGATTCAGGGCGGCGCGCAACAACATGCGCGCACGGTGCAACTGGGCCTTGCTGCCGCCCGGCGTGATGCCGAGCTGCTCGCCGATCTCTTCGTGCGTAAAGCCTTCCACGTCATGCAACACGAATACCCGTCGCGCACCCGCTGGCAGTCCGGCGATCGCGGCATCGAGATCCAATCGTTCGCCGACGAATACCGCGCGGGAGGGCGCCTCGTCGAGGGCGTCATCGTCGGCGGTGCGGGCGCCGTGAATGCTGGCCCGCTTGCGACGCGACAACACGACGTTCACCGCGACCCGATGCAGCCACGTGCTGAATGCCGACTCGCCGCGGAAGCCCGGCAGCTTTTGCCACACCCGCACGAACACGTCCTGCGTGACTTCCTCGGCCAGCTGCGGATCGGCCAGCATGCGCGTGCAGATCGCGTACACCCGGTCGACATGCGCCCGGTAGAGCCGTTCGAACGCGCGCCGGTCGCCCGAGGCAGCGGCCGCGACGTCGGTATCCAGGCCGGTAGCCAGCCCCGAATCCACCGCGCCGGCGCCACTGGTTCCCGTCACAGCAGCGACCGCGCCCGGCGATGAGGCCGGGACGGCGGGATGTAGCGAGGCGAACACAGGGGTAGTCACACGCAGGGCGAGCAATGAGGCTCCGATAGCAGGTCACCCCATTGGATGACCCATCAGCCCGGAGGGTTTGAAGCGACCGCTCAGATTGTACGTCAGATGTTACGTCAGATCGTGAGCGAGGCGACGATGGCTGGCAATTCTGTCATACTGTTCATCCAGTAGTCCGGCGCCGCGACGGCGAGTTCGGCCCGACTGAAGGGCCCCCACTGAGCGGCGGCGGTGCGCACCCCGGCGGCCCGGCCGGCGTGCATGTCGTGCGGCGAATCGCCCACGAACAGCGCGCCCGACGCTGGCAGCGCCAGCCGGTCGAGGGCGAGCAACACGGGGTCGGGAAGCGGCTTGTGGCGCTCGGTCTCCTCGAAGGTCACGATGGCATCGAAGGCGCCGGCCAGCCCCACGTGCGCGAGGGAGCGGGCGGTCATGCCACGTCCCTTACTGGTCACGAGGGCGGTGCCGTGCCCCTGGGCCCGCGCCCACGCGATCGTGTCGAGCACGCCGGGATAAGCGGTGGTGAGCCGCGGCAGATGAATACCCTGATAGTCGCGATAGCGCACTACCAGCGATTCCACCTCCTCCTCCCCCTCACACCATTCGGCCAGTTGCGTGCGCAGCGGCGTCCCGATGCCGGCCACCCATTCTTCGGTGGTGGGCGTGCGCTCGCGTCCTTCGAACGCGAAACGCATGGACTCGAGGAGCAACCCGATGGAGTCGATCAGGGTGCCGTCGAGGTCGAACAGGAGCGCGTGTCGTGACATACTGAAGAGTAATCAAGCGTAAGGACCGATCAGCAGCAGCGCACGGACGCGAATCGTTGCCCTTGGCGCGACCTCCGGCACACGAGGGCGGTCGCGGGCGAAGGCGGCCAGCACCGGCTCCTGCTGCCACGCCGTCAACCATACCCTCGGCCCCCATCGCGACGCGGACTCGCCCTGCGCACACCAGCGCGCCATCGCGTCCTCGGCGCCCGATCCGCGCGCCGATCCCACGACCCGTTCGGCATCGGCGATCGCCCCCCGCAACGCCGCGCGCTCGATCGGCCCGCAGCGCTGCACCAGTTGGGCGAGGTGTCGGGCGGCGCGCTGGGCGAGCGGCGCCAGTGCGTGATCGCCAGGGCCGACCTCGGCGCGTGCCGTCGCGCGCCCGCACCAGCGGTGGATATCGCGCAACGCTCGACGAACCGCTGGCTCCAGTCCGACGCGTAACAGCGTGGCGGCACTGCTGTCATCGGCGATCGCCACGGCGCGTAGCAGGGAACGCACGCGTGCGCTCACCACGCGCCGACGACCCGTGGCGTGGAACGCGTGCGAGCAGAGCAGGCGTGACTGTCCCTGATGATCGACCAGCGCGATCCACGCGGATTCTTGGGCAGACCGCAGGGCGGCAACGACCGTTGCGCGCGACGGCGCAGCGACCGCGACGGCGTCGGCCCACCGCTGCAATCGCGCGTGCAACCGCGATGCCGCCTCGGCCGCGCTTTCTCGTCCGACGCTTCGCGGGCGTTGTCGAGACGAGTGAATCGCGTCGCCCCCGGCAAAGCGTCTGGACAACGCCGCCTTGGCGGCGATCCGGCGCTGCAGGCGGAGTGCGCGGTCACCCTCCGGATGCGGCGCGAAGCTATAGACGTGCACGGCGCGGTGCGGTGAGCCGATGCGCGCGCAGCGTCCCACGCGCTGCTCGCGCAGCGCGTCGGTCCACGGCAGATCGAGATGTACGACCACACCGGCATCCTGCAAATTCACGCCCTCGGCCAGCAGGTCGGTGGCGAGCAGCAGGCGGATGGCTTGATGTGCCGGCGGTGGCGGACGTTCCTGCGCGAGCGGCGCAAAGCGCGCGAGGACCTCACGGCGGCTGATCCGGCCACTGGCAATGCGCGCGTGTTTGCTCGAGAGCAGACCGACGCCGGCGATGTCCGACAGGGCGCGATGCAGCGCGCCGATGGTGTGGGCGAATTGTGAGAAGGCGATAATCGGCGTGTCGGGGTGCGCCTGAAGCAACGCACGTAGCGCATCGGCGCGGGCCCCGTCTGCGCGCGCGGTCTGCTCGTGGTGTTCAGCGAGCGTCGCGAGCGCCTCGAGATGCGCCTCGACCCGCTCGATCAACGGTGCGCTCTCCACTTCATGCTGCGCCATCAGTTCGGGGAAGGCGAGCTGTACTTCGTGATCGCCCACCAACCAACTGCGCAACTCCGTTTGCGTGGGATGCCGACCGGAGCGCAGTGCCTGGAGTAACGCGTCGCCGCGCAAGCGCCGCTGGCGCAACGCGTGCGCGAGGGCGGCGTCGCTGGAACACCAGGCACGCAGCAATCCCAGTCGAATGAGCGCGCCGGCCACGGCGCCATCATGCGCCGGGAGTGGAGCCGGGAGCGCGAGAATGTGGGTGAGTGTGGCGCGATCGTGTGGCATCGGCAGCGGCGCGTGCTGCAGCACCGGCGGCCGGCTGGCGGTCGGTGTCTCGGCCGCTGCCGGCGGCCCCGTCCGCGCTCCCGCGCTCGTGTTCGTGTTTGATCGGCGGATCACCACCTGGGCGAGCATCGTATCCGACAGGAGATCAGCGCGCGATCCCAGAAAGAGCGCCAGCAGATTTCGCAGCTCAGCCGCCCGGTTGTGCAATGGCGTCGCGGACAGCAACAAGGTGTCGCAACCGGACACGAAGCGGGCGATGGCGGCATAGCGCGCGGTCCGGCGGGTGCGCAGGTAGTGCGCTTCGTCGATGATGACGAGCGTGCGCTGCGGCGCGCGCTCCCGCACGACGCCCGGATACGCCTCGTCGGCGAGGGCGGCGCGGGATGCGTGGTGCGGCCGGGAAAATCCGTGCACGGAATGCAAGCGGATGTGCGGCAGTTGCGCGTGCGTGATAGCCGTGCGCCACATGGCCTGCAGCGCCGCTGGCGCGATCACGTGTACCTGTGTGTACGAACGGGCCACGGCGAGCGCGGTATACGTCTTGCCAAGTCCCACGTCGTCGGCCAACAGCGCGCCGTGGTGCAGGCGGATGGCACGCTGAATGCGGGCCACGGCATCACGCTGGTGCGGCAGCAGGGTGATGTCACCCAACTCCGCCAACGGCAGGGGGGGAATGAGCGCGCCGGCGAGTCGGGCCTGCACGTGGCGCGCACTGTGGAGGGACCACGTCATGGCGTGTACCACTCGAGTAATGGGGTGAGTTGACGCAACGGCACGTCGTAGGCATCAGCGACCGCCTCGTCGTGTTCCGGTGTGGTCACCATCTCAAGACGGGCGAGACGCTGGCCGATGGGAGCGAGCAGGGTGCGGGCGCGGAGCCAGTCGTGCGGGACCGGTAGTGTGGCCACCGTCCAGCCAAGGAAGCGCCGAAAGCCGCCGCGGGCCGGTTCAGCGAGGACATCGAGCCACGCGGCCGCAATGGTGGAGTTGAGCAAGGCATCGAGCGCGTAGGCATCGTCGATCGAGGTCGTGCGGACCACGTAGCAGCTGTTGAGCGGTACCGTGGGATCGCCAGCATCGAGCACCCGCGTGCGCAGTCGTTTGCCGATATCGGCCCACACCACGCGCGGCGTATCGGCGCGCGCGGCTTCGGTCCGAAAGAGCGTCCACCACGGCATGCGGGCGCGGGCATCGCGTCGACTTTCGAGTCGGGGCCGCCAGTGCGCGAGCCATCGCGTAGTCGCGGGTGGCAGGGTGCGCAGCGGAAGGCCATCGGTGCCGTGTGTCCACAGGATGCGGAGTTCGTCAGCGGCAGGCGCCACGCTGCCAGCCGCTAACCGCGTCGTGATGCCTTCACCACGCAGCGCGGGGCGCAGCAGTCGGCGTTCGATGACGGCTGACCGTGACACCGACGTCTTGCCCGGGGCGGGATTGTCGGAGGCGACGACTGTGGCCGAATCATCGTCGTGCTCCTGCGCGTGTACGAGAAAGGCGGCGTTGCAGCCGCACTTCACACCCAGCAGTGGACGTCCGATGGGCGAGTCGCCCAAGGCCGGGCCGGCCGTGCGGAGCCGTTCGAAAGCGGCGTGTGCGGGTGGCGGAAGCAGGATCCACGGCGCGGCGGCATCGCCGTCGAGGGCGAGGCGCGATGTTGGAATCGGAAAGTGGCGCTCGCCGTGTGCGGTGCTCACGGAAACGTCGATGTCGCAGGTCGCGACGCCTGTGAGGTCGGTGCGGGCGATGTCGGGACGCGGATGTTTGCAGGCGACCAGGAGCGACGGATACGTCGCGGCGTCGAACAGCGCCGGGGCGTCGCTCCAATCGCGAATCGTGCGGACGGTCGCGACCTGCGTGATCGCGCGGCGAATGCCGCCGCCCGACAGGGTGCGCCAGAGTTTAGCGGGCACGAGCAGTGCGAGCGTCGCGCCGGGCGCGAGCAGTTCGAGGCTGCGTTCGATGAAGGCGACGGAGAGATCGGGTTGCGAGGCGAAGCCGACGCCAGCACCGGCGCGGGCGGCACCGACGTGCCAGGTCGCGGCGCGCATGCTGCGGAACTCGCGGCGCAGCTGTTCGCGATCGCGTGGGGCGAGCGCGTGCGGTCGCACCCAGGGCGGATTCCCAATGATCACATCGAAGCCGCCGACGGCCGCCACGTCGGCGAAGTAGGTGACAAATCGAAAGGGGAGCGCGCCGCCGTCGGCGAGCTTGGCGCGGGCCGACGAGAGCTCGCGGCACTGTGCACGGAGGGCGTCGAGTCTGGCGTGGTCGTTGCGCGTGGGCGTGCGACGGTGTCCGAAGAGGTCGCGCGCTCGGAGTGTCCTGAGGAGCGCGGCGCGTTCAGCCCGGAGCCCGTCGCGTTGTGTGGAGAGCGCGGCCATCGCGCGCTGCCGCTCCTCCCGCTGCAGGGCGAGCGCGATGGACTGCTTGCGTGGGCCGCTGGCACGTGTGTAGCGCTCACGCAGTGCCGTCAGCGCGTGGGCGCTGGGCGGAGCAAAGCGGAAGTTGCCGCCAGCAAGGGAGTCACCCACGCGGATGTGATGATCCAGGTTGGGTAGCGGCGGCACGCGGGTGATGTCGGATTCCGCGCATTCGATGACCACGGACAACCAGAGACGCAGTTCGCACAGCCAGACGGCGACTGGATTGCGATCGACGCCGAAGATGCAGTGCGTGAGGATCTGTCGTCGGATGCGATGCGCGTCGGTCGCCGAGGGCGCGCCCGTGGCGAGTCGTGTGCGTCGGTGAAGAGTGCTGAGGCGTTCGAGCGTGTGCACCAGGAATGCACCCGATCCGCAGGCCGGGTCGAGAATGCGCAGGTGATGCAGGGCATCGGTGGTCGCCGGAGAGAGCCGCAGGGGGGTGTTGGTGTCGTCGAGCGCATCGGCGGGGAGATCTGGAAGTGCCGAGTACAGGGCGTCGCGGACGACCTGATCGACGAGGGCGGGTGGAGTGTAGAACGAGCCGGACCGTCGACGTTCGTCGGTGGCCATGAGTGATTCGAACGCGCGCCCGAGCATCTCGGGGTCGACCGCTGCTTCCGACCAACTGGCGGAATCTTCGTGCGCCGTGAAGCGATGCCGGTCGAGCACCGATCCCACGAGATGGGCGATGGCGTCGTCGCTGAAGCGCAGCGTGCGATGACGCTTCTCGAGCGGCGTCGGGGCGAACAGACCGCCATTCAAGAACGGCACAGCGCCGAAGCGACGGGCGGCGGGGGCACGATCGCGGCGCGGCGTGTTCAGCGTGCCGAAGAACAGCGGGCGCAGCAGTCGCTGATGCAGCTGACCGCCGGCCTCGAGCTGGGCCGTGGTATGATGCAGCAGAAAATCGAGACGGTGATCGAGCCAGCCTTTGGCTTCCAGGAACGCCAGGAAGAGACAGCGGCTGGTGCAGAGCAGGGCGAGCTCGCGTCGTTCGGTGGGAAGCGCGGTCGGCGCCGCCGGACCGGACGCGTCGGTGGCTAGCGAGGAGACCGCACGCTCCAGAATGCCGTAAAAACGATTCGAGAGCGCTTCGCGGCGCAGGATATCGGTGAATCGTGCGTGGCGCAGCAAGGCATCCTGTTCCGACACGGCGGCGAGCGTGCGCAGGGTGTCCGCATCGGAGTCGACCACGCGCGTGCGATCGATCCGGAGCGCGGCTACGCGCGGACCGCCGCTGTGCGCGCACACCGTGGCGATGCACAGAGTGCGCTGGCGCGCGTCGAGCGTAATGAGGCACCAGTGTCGCGCGGGCGACTGATGCAGCATCGTGGCCGCGAGCCGCTTCGTAAGTTCGCGCGGATCGGTAGCGCCGGCGAGGTCCGTGGGATGCGCCAGTTCGGCGCACAACAATCGTAACGTGCCCACGCCGCGCACCACAGCCGCGCTGTTCGTGAGCGTGTCGATGTGCAATCGCTCGCGCCCATCGGCGTCAAGCGCGGTGGGTGTCGCGGTGAAGCCCAGAGCCTGGGCGATCGGGCGCAGCGACTCGCGGGAGTCGGCCTGCGCAAGCAGTTGGGCGGCGGCGCGTAGTGTGAGCACGCGGCCATAGTGGGAGCGGTCACGCGAACGTGTGTCACCCGAAGTGCGCAGGCGGTGCCTTCGCAGCGCAGTGCCGTATGGAGTATCTTAACCGGAGCCTCTGCCGTACTCCGAGTCTGCTGTACAACCTACGGTTTCTCGCGGTGCTCTTCCTCCCTCATCGCACGTTTCCCCATGCCCGTCTGCTGGCTCAACGGATCCTTCGTCGCGGAACAGGATGCGCAGGTCTCCATTTTCGATCGCGGCCTGCTGTTCGGCGACGGCGTGTACGAAGTCGCGGCCGTGTTGAATGGCACACTGCTCGACGCCGACCGGCATCTCGTGCGACTCACACGCTCCTTGTCGGCGATCGGCATCCCCAACACACAGCCGGCCGCTGCGTGGTTGGGCGTGATGCAGCAGCTCGCCAGCGACAACGGCGTTGACGAAGGGCTGGTGTACCTACAAGTCACGCGTGGCGTGGCCGAGCGTGATTTCCCGTTCCCGGCACACGTGACGCCAACCATGTTCTCGTACGCGCGACCGAAGGCGCTGCGCGCCGATCCGAATGCGTCGGGGGTGCGGCTACTCACGGTGCCGGACATGCGTTGGAACCGCTGTGACATCAAGAGTACCAGCATGCTGGCGCAGGTGCTCGCCAAGCAGGCCGCGCGTGCCGGTGGGGCCTTCGAAGCGATGATGCACGAGGACGGCCTCGTGACCGAAGGCGGCTCCAGCAACCTGTGGATCGTGAACGATGGCGTCGTGCAGACGCGACCGCTCTCGAGCGACATCCTGGCCGGCATCACGCGCGATGTCGTGCTTGAACTCGCCGACGCGGCCGGCGTGCCGGTACGCGAGCGGGCCTTCACAGTGGCGCAGGCGAAGGCGGCCGATGAGTGCTTCATGAGCAGCGCCACCAGCTTCATCCTGCCGGTCACCACGATCGATCACGACACCGTGCGCACCGGCGCTCCCGGCGCGATCACACAACGGTTGCGTGGGGACTACATCGAGCGCGCCGACCGGCTCACGCAGTAACGCGCTACTGCGACACGTAGCCGCGGTCTTTCCAGCGCACGTTGTTGCCGCGCGCGATCGCACTGACGCAGATCCCCAGCACGATCGCCCCGCCCAGCGGTGCGAGCAACGCGCGGCGCATCGGGTCGCCGTTGATCCGGTTCGCGGCGGCGAATGACATGAGCACCGCTGCGCTGCTCGCGCCGCTCCACAGCAGCAGGGCGGCACTCACGGTGGCGCCCGTGGCCACCGCGAGCACACACCACATGAGCACCACGAACGGCATCAGCACCCCCAGCGGAAACGACAGCAGGAAGAGCGGGTAGAGCCGCTGTCCCACCGCGCCCCACCACATGGCGTGTCGGCCGCCAGCGTACATGTTCTTGCCCCAGCCTTTCATGAGGCTGCCCAGACCATCGTACATGCGGGTGCTCAACTGATCGATGCCAAGCGCCAGCGACACGCGATCGCCACGCGCCTGAATGGTCTGCGCCATCATCACGTCTTCCGCCACGAATCCGCGTACCGGCTCATGGCCGCCGATCGCATCGTAGACGTGTCGCGACAGCATGAAGCACTGTCCGTTGGCAACGACATCGCGCCGATTGGTCGCTCGCTCCATGGCCTCCGCCCCACCGTACCGCGTGAGTATGAGCGTGAACACCGACGGCTGCACGGCCCGCTCCCACACGGTGCCCATCTCCTGATGTCCCGCCACCGACAGCAACTCGGCTCCGCGGCGCTCGCGCATACGAACCATACGTCCTACGAGCTCGGGCGCGTGACGCGTATCGGCATCGGTGAAGAGCAACAGCGATCCCGTGGCGTGAGCCGCACCTGACTGACAGGCCCACTGCTTCCCGAACCAGCCGGCCGGCAAATCGGGGGCGTTCACGATCTTCACTCTGCGGTCGTCGGCCGCCGCCTCACGCGCGAGCACGCCCGTGCCATCGGTGGAGTGATCATCGACCACGATGAGCTCGAGGTCGGGCCAGGTCGACGCGCGGATGCTGCGGATGCAGGCCGCGATATGGACCGCCTCGTTGCGCGCGGGGAGCACGATACTGACCCGCGGCGTCGGTGCGGTGGTGAGCGCCGGCACGTCGATGTCGTCGAGGCTCGGGGTCGTGCGGAGGCGGGCCGCCAGCACGAAGGGAGCGGCCACCCACGGTGTGGCAGCGATGGCCGCCGACGCGGCGCCCAACAGTGAGATCGGCGACAGACCCGGGAAAAAGCTCAGCATAATCCTCTCAAACTCGCAGCCCGGCTCGGTAAGCGGCACCGCCAGCCGCCCATCGTGACGAGTCGGGGCAATTCCGTTGCTCCCCCGAGTCAGGACCGATACGTTCAGACATGGTCGCGGCTGCTGGTACTTTCGATCTTTCCGAGGGTGATCCTCGCGACGCGCACACGGCGCGCTCGCTGCGAGTGCCGCCGCTGCTGACCGCCGGTGCCCGGATCGCGATGATCTCGCCCTCCGGACCGCTGCAGGGCCCTCATGAGCTCGAGCGCGCCGTCGCGACGGCCGAGTCGCTGGGGTGGGAGGTGCAGGTCGGTCAGCACGCGCTTCGGCGAACCGGCTACTTCGCGGGTGACGACGCGCAACGCGGGGATGATCTCCTCGACGCGCTGCAGGACGACCGCATTGACGGGATCTGGTGCCTTCGGGGCGGCTACGGCGCCGCGCGCCTGCTGCCGCGGATTTCCGTGGACCTGCTTCAGCGTCACCCGAAGGGGTTGATCGGCTATTCCGACATCACGGCGCTCCATGCCGCGTGGCAACGCGCCGGGCTCGTGAGCTATCACGGTCCCACCGCGCGCGCGTCGCTGTCGGCGTTTTCGCGCGATTCTCTGGTGCGCGCGCTGCGCGACGGCACCGATAGCTGCGGCGAGGCGCCCGATGCGCGCGTGGTGCACGGTGGTCGCGCGACCGGACGACTGGTCGGCGGCAATCTGGCGCTGGTGTCGTCGCTGTGCGGGACGCCGTGGGCGGTCGATGGTCGCGCCGCGATCGTGGTGCTGGAAGATATCGGTGAGGCCACCTATCGTCTTGATCGCATGCTCACGCAGCTGCGGCTGGCTGGCGCGTTCGAAGGCTGTGTTGGCGTGGCGTTCGGGCACTGCACCGATTGTCCTGACACCACCGAAGACGGCACGCGCACCATCGACGCGATCGTGACCGAGCTGGCCAACGCGTTACAGGTGCCGACGCTGCAAGGCATTCCGGTTGGACATATTGCAGACCAGTGGACGGTGCCGTTCGGCGCGATCGCGACGTTGGATGCCGACGCGCGTACGCTGTCCGTTCACACCTCTGCTGTTTCGCGCTTTCACTGACTTACTACACGAGTACGCATATGAAGACCGCGCAGCAACTCATCGCCGAAGCAAAGGCGAGCATCTCGGAAGTCACGACGAGTGAAGTGCAGGATCGTCTGGCGGCCGGGGAACCGGTGGTGCTCATCGACATCCGTGAGCAAAACGAGTGGAACCTCGGACATGCGGCGCCGGCGCAGTACATCGGCCGCGGTGTGCTCGAGAGCCAGATCGAATCACGCGTGCCTCGCGACGCGCAGGTGGTCCTCATGTGCGCCAGCGGCAATCGCTCGGCACTCTCTGCCCGCACGTTGCAGGAGATGGGCTACACGAATGTCGCGTCGCTGGCTGGTGGATTCCGCGATTGGGTCGCCTCCGGTGGCGCGGTGGCCGACTGAGCGACTCAGCGCGCGACCAACTCTTGCAGCGCGCACTGCAGCACGCCGACGTATCACGGCTCGCGAGGCGTCTGGCGAGCCGTGTCCCGGTCGATGCGTCACCGCTGGCCGAGTCACGGCTCGCTGCGGTGTCGGCTGTATTGCGCGTGGTCGATGAGGAGCCGCAGCTGTTGTTCATCAAGCGCGCGGAGCTCGAGCGCGATCCGTGGAGCGGGCACATGGCGTTCCCCGGCGGCCGCCTCGAACCCGGTGACGCTTCTCTCGAGATGACCGCCGTACGCGAAACGCAGGAAGAGCTCGCGCTCGATCTCACCCAGGGACGCATGCTGGGACGCCTCGATGATCTGGCGCCGCGCAATCGATCGCTGCCGCCCATCATCGTCCGTCCCTTTGTGGCGATCGTCGAGCCCGACGTGACCTTCACGCCCAGCGAGGAAGTCGCAGCCACCTTCTGGGTTCCGCTGTCGCGGCTGCAGCATGAACGCTCGAAGGCCGAATACGTCGTGGAGATCAACGGCAATCGTGCCACGTTTCCGGCGTTTCGCGTGGAGCAGCACATCGTGTGGGGGCTAACCGAGCGCATCGTGCGCCAACTCCTCGCGCTCGTCGGTCCATAGCACCACCATCAGCACCACCGTCGGCACCACCATCAGCACCACCATCAGCACCACGACCGTACCTCCCCGAACCACACCCGAGGGCATGACGTTGCCGACGTGTTTTGCGTTCCTCCGCTCCGCTCGTCCTGCGGCCACGATGGCCCTGCTTTTCTCGGCGAGCATGGCATTCGGCTGCATGCGCCCCTCGGCCACGGCGGTCGCGCCGATGTCGGGCAAGCGCGTCGAGAGCGACCGCGGCATGGTGGCCGCTTCGCATCCCGATGCTGCTGCTGCGGGAGCGGCGATGCTCGCGCAGGGCGGTAATGCCGTCGACGCGTTCGCGGCGACGGCCTTCGCGCTCTCCGTGACCGACGTATCGCAAACGGGACTTGGCGGTGGTGGCGCCATGACCTTCTTCAACGCGAAGACCAAGACGGTCGAGCATCTGTCGTTCTATCCGCGGGCGGGAGAAGACGCGGCGTGGGCACGCGCCGATACCTCGCGCGGCCGTCGCCCCGGACGCGCCGCAGCCACTCCCGGCATGGTGGCCGGCGTGCTCGACGCGCATACCAAGTGGGGCAAGCTCACGCGCGGGCAGGTGATGGCGCCGGCCATCGCGTTGGCGCGCGACGGCTTCATCGTGTCGCCGCTGCTGGCGCGTACCATCGTGTCCTCGCGCGACAAGCTGATGGCCGATTCCCTGGCGGCCGCTCGATTCATGCCCGGCGGCGAGGCGTTGCGTCCCGGTGATCGTCTCATCCAGCCGGAACTCGCGGGTACGTTGCAGCGCATTGCGAGCGAAGGTGCCACGGTGTTCTACAACGGCGGTATCGCCGAGCGTCTGTCGGCGAAGGTCAAGGCGCAGGGAGGCCTGATCACCGTGCGCGACATGAATACGTATTTCGTGACGTCGATGCGTCCGCTGTGCTCGATGTGGCGTGGATACACATTGCTAGGCGCGCCGCCTCCAATGGGTGGCGCATCGGTGCTCGAGATGCTGCAGATGGCCGACGCCTCGGGCGTCGCCGATGCCGGCTCCTTCACCGAGAACGGCGCGGCCGTCGCGAAGCTCGCCGACATCATGCGCATTGGGAACGCCGACGCGGGTGACTATCGCGGTGATCCGGCGGTGCAGCGCGTACCCGCCCACGGCGTCGTGCATCCCGGCTTCGCGCGGCAGCGCGCGGGACTCGTTGGAGGTGCGCTACCCGACACGGCCGTGGCGGGCAATCCGTGGGCCTTCGATACGCTCGCGTCGCCGGGCAACTGCGGAAAGTTCAATCCCTATCCGGCGTCGGTGGCAGGGCGCACGGGCTCCAGCAACAGCGTGCCGCGCGACACCGCGACGGTCGAAGAAGGGCAGAGTTTTACGTCGCACCTGGCCGTAGTCGACGGCGACGGCAGCGCGGTCTCGGCCACGACTACCGTTGGCGTGCTGTTTGGCTCGGGCGTGTACACCGACGGCTTCTTCCTGAACTCGGCGGGCAACAATTTCGACGCGAAGACGCGCGGCACCAATCGCTACGCGAACTCCACGATGTCACCCACGCTGATCCTCGACGGTGAGAAGGTGCGGCTGGTGGTCGGTGCCGCCGGCTCGCAGTACATCCAGCCGGCGATCATGCAGGTCACGATTCGCATGCTCGCCTTTGGGGAAGATCCAGCCGTCGCGCTGTCGGCACCGCGCATTCACGCCAGCGAGAACGTGAAGGACGTCGAAGTGGAGCCGGGCTTCGCCACCAGCGTCTATCAGGCGCTCGTTACGCGAGGGTATGCGCCGTCCAGCCGTGTGCGCGACATCAGCTTCGGTGGCGTGCACGCCGTGTTCGTGCGCAAAGACGGGAAGCGGATCGGCGTAGCCGACCCGCGACGCGACGGAACCGCCGCCGGCTGGTAGTCGGCGGCGACGCGGCGACACCGAGTCACCGGCTAGGTGGCCCGGTGAAGGCCCTGCTCGCGAGCAAGATCGCCCAACGCCGTGCGATCGCGCACGTCGAGCTTGTCGAAGATGTTGGCGAGATGCGTGCCGGCCGTTCGTGCGGTGATGCCGAGCCGGGCACCGATTTCTTTGTTGCTGAGGCGCTGTGCTACGAGCCGTACGATGTCGAATTCGCGTGGGGTGAGTGTGGCCAGTCGCGAGCTGTGCTGGTCACTAGCCACCTTTCCGCCCAGTGACCGCAACACCGTGCGCGCCTCCTCTGCCGCCGGCCGCGCACCAAGGCGTTCGAGCATCTGCAACGCTTCGTAGGCTTCGTGTTTGGCCTCGGACAGTGCGCCTGAGAGCCGCAGCGCACCAGCGAGCCGCAGGCGTGTACGCGCCGCGTCGTAGGGGTACGGCACCGCCTCCAGGGTCGCCACCGCGCGCTGCAACAGCTGAATGGCGTCGGCCGTTCGCTCTTCACGCAGGGCATACGCGCCATCGATCACCAGCACCCACGCGGCACCGATAGGGTGCGCGAGATGTGTCGCGTCGTGTTCGAGCCGGCGACGCACCGCACGCAACGTACTGTCGTCCCCGACCGCCAGCGCGGCTTCGGCCAATGTTGGCAGCAGTCGATACACGGCCCACGCGATATAACCGGTACGATCCGCAATCGCGATGGCTGTCCGTCCGAGGGCCAGCGCCTGCGCCTGCTCACCGACCGCGCTAAGGTACGATGTGCGGGCGACGCACGCGGGCAGGACGCCATGCACCTCGAAGGGACGATCGAGGTCGAGATCGGCCGCACCGGACACCTCCCATGCGTCGTCGATGAGCCGCTTGGCCGTCGCGAAGTCGCCACGCTGCAAGTACACGCCGCTCACCCAGTAGAGGAGACGCGCGAGCAGCGTGGTCTGATCGAGCGCGCGCGCCATCGCGATGGCGCGCTCGCCGTCCATGATCGCGCGATCCCACTCGCCGGTGCCGGCGCGATACTCGATCACGATCTCCATCGTGCGCAGTTCGAGTAACGGCGAGTTCAGCTCGGACGCCAGTCGCGTGGCCTCCCGGAGATGCGTCTCGAGCGCACTGGTGTGGGCCGTGAGTGCGGCCAGCACCGCCGCTGACCAATGCGCCGACCACGCCAGATTGCGCTCGCCGCTCTGCTCGGCCAGCGCCACCGCGCTCCGTGCGTGCGCCCACGCCCGATGCGCCGGCCCGGACCACAGATGCACCATCAGCAACATGCGATGCGCGCGAGCCAGCAACGGCACCTGGCCGAGCCGTTCCGCGATGTCCACCGCCAGCGTGATCTCCCGCTTGGCGTCTTCGGGGAGACCGAGCGCCTGTAAGCAGTCGCCCTTGGCGAGACGGATGCGCGCCAGCAACACTTCCGTTTGTGCGCTGTCCCCCACGCTCGCGCTGGCGTGTTCAAGCGCGATGTCGAAATGGCGGATGGCCTCTTCGCGACGGCCGAGTCCCTGCTGTGCGAGTCCACGTCGCCGCTCTGCGATAGCGACGCCCAGCAGGTCGCCACGGCGCTCGGCCATCGCCGAGGCGCGGGCGCACATCGCGATCACTTCGTGGTACTCACCCAGGCGTCGATACAAACGTGCGAGGTCGTCGAGGAGCATCGGGACATCGGCGACGTACTCGTCGGGCAGATGCTCGTCGATGCGATCGAGCGCGGCCCGCAGCATGACGGCGGCCTCCCGACGGGCGAGACGATCGAGCGCCTGACGTCCGGCTTTGAGCAGCCAACGCACGGAGCGGGCGGGCTCCACTCGCGGGTCTGCCTTGCGCCAATGCGCAGCGATTGCTTCGGCCTCACGGTCGGCGCGGCGTCCCGCCACCGACTCGATGGCAGTGGCGATGGTCACGTGCAGTTCCCGCTCGCGGGCGAGCCCCACGTGCGCGACCAACGTTTGCCGCATCATCGGATGCGCCAGGTCGTACGTCACGGCCGCACCGTCGGCCTGCTCGATCACGATGCCTTCGTCGCGCAGCTCACCAAGCGCCAGGCGAAGGGCGTCTTCGGAGAGCCCGCTGGTGGCGCGCACGACGTCGTGTGCAGCGGTGGTACCGATCACCGCGATCACATCGCCCACCAACCGCGCGTTGTCGCTGAGCCGGTCAAGGCGGGCGAGCAGCAGCTCGCGCACGGAGGGCGGCAGCATGAGTTGGTCTACGTGCCAGCCCACCCAGACGCCGCCCTGCTCGCGCAGTGCACCGCGGGACACCAGTTCGCGCAGCGTCTGATCGACGAAGAAGGGATTCCCGCGCGTGGTGTCCTGTAACAGCGTGGCGAACGGTGCGACGTCCTCGCGCTCCACGTGAAACGCGGTGGACAGCAACATCGCGACGTCGTCGCGGGTGAGCGGGGTGAGCCGAAGGTCGGTCACGACGCGTACGGCGCGAAGCGAACGGAGCGCAAGGCGGAGCTCGTCGCTGAGCGGACGGTCCGATTCATTCCAGCTCGCCACCAGCAGCACGCGTTCCTTGCCGAGTTGCCGGCTCACGAAGTGCAGCAGTTCGATCGAGGAACTGTCGGCCCACTGGAGATTCTCCAGGCAGAGCATCAACGGCTGCCGTTCGCTGAGACGTCCGAGCAGTTGCAGAATGCCCGCATGCAGCCGAAGCCGCTGCTCAGCCAGCGTGACGCTGTCGGTGAGGCGAATCTGGGTGAGGTCCGCCTCGGCGACTAATCGGGGCGTGAGCGCCGAGAGGAGTCGGCGGTCGCCGCGTGTCAGACGTGTGAGCGTGGCTGGATCGAGCGTGGAGAACAGCGGCTCGAGGGCGTCGCCGAACAACGCATAGGGGATCGCCGTCTCGAGCGGATAGGCGCGGCCGGTCACGACCTGCCATCCGTCTGCCGTCGCTGATGCCGCTGCTTCCTGCACCAGCCGCGTCTTGCCGACCCCGCCGTCACCGCTCAACAACACCAGTTGCGCGCGGCCGCGGCCGGCCTCGGCGCGCGCCCGTTCGAGGATGTCGAGCTCCGTGCCTCGTCCGGTCAACGGCAGTTGGAATGGCGAGACGGTGTGCATCAGAAGGCCTGGTTGAATCCGATGTACAGACCGCTCGAGCTGTCGCGTCCGACGCCAAAGTCCACGCGGACGGCGGTGCGTTGCTGCGGGTCGATCTGGAGCCGAACACCGCCGCCGTACGTGGGGAGCAGGCGGGCATCGGTCAGCGCATCCCACTCGCTGGCCACCATACCTGCGCCGGCAAAGGCCACAAGACCCACGCGATGCGCGAACGGCGTGCGATACTCGACCTGAGCGGCGGCCAGTCGTTGGTCGCGGTACCGTCCCCGTGCATAGCCGCGCATGATGTCGCCACCGCCCACGAGGGCCAACTGATCGAACGGCGCGTCGCCGCTGACGCCCAGCAACAGCAGCTGCGCGGCCACCACGTGCGCGCCGGTGAGGGCGCGATAGTGGCGTGCATCGAGGCGCACTCGATCGTACTGAAAGGGCGAACCGAGGTCGTCGTCGTTATGCGTGTAGGTGACCTGCGCAAAAGTCCCCTGACGCGGTGTGAAGAGGTTGTCGCGTGAATCGAGCAAGGCGCCAACCGACAGCTCGACCAGTCGACCACCGTCGCTGCCGGTGAGTGTGCCTTGGCGGAGAACCCCGATCGTGTCGGCAGTAATCGATTGGTCCAGCAGGCGAATGCCGCCCGTCGCATACCAGCTGCCACGAACGCGCTGCTGGATGCCGGCAAGCGCCTCGATGCCTTTTGGCGTGAAGATCTCCTTGTTACGCTCCGGCGTGGCATCGCCGATCCCGTAAAACGGCAGGGGGAATTTCTGCCAGGCCACCAAGGCGTTCAGGCGACGGGCATTCTGGCGCGTCCAGTGCTCGCCTTCCGCCGAGATGCGCGTCTGCGCCTTAGTGCTGCGAAGCGCCGTGGCGATCAGCGAGGCGGGGCGGGCGTGGTCGAGCGCCGGCCGGTCGAACACGGCGAGCACGGTGACGCCAAACTGGAGACCAGTCTCGGGGGCCGATCCGAGCGCCGGGAGCGGCTGGATGCGCCGTCGACCCACGGTCGAGTCGGAGCCGGCCTGCGCCCAGACACTGGCGGGGGTGCCCGCGAGGCTAAGGCTCACGCCGACGGTGACGCGAAGTGCAACGCGGAGGGACAAGGCGCGAATAGCGAGGCGATTCCAGGCGGTCATGATGCGACTCGGTCAGGGGGCGGAGGGTCGTGACCGGTACATGGTGTGTTTACGCCGTCGGGAAAAGGATACGTCGTATGACGTACTCGGGCGAACGAAGGGCTACGTCAAATTGAGGTCGGTCGCTCGGCCTGACTTGTCTATAAAATTAGTTGGCCCTAAATTCAGGGTATGGCTGCTGCGAATACTGATCCAATCGTCACTCCTGAGACCGCCTCTGGCGCTGCCACGCCACCTGCGCATGAGCCCGGCTGGCGTCGGGCGCGACTAGCGCCATCGCTGGCCGAGGTGCACCGCTCTGTCGACGTGAACGGTGCGACCTGGTTCCGAAAAATGCTGGCGTTCGCCGGCCCGGGATATTTGGTCGCTGTTGGCTACATGGATCCCGGCAATTGGGCGACCGATCTCGCCGGCGGATCCCGCTTCGGCTACACGCTGCTCTCAGTGATCCTGCTCTCGAATCTGATGGCGGTACTCCTGCAAGGGCTCGCCTCGAAGCTTGGCATCGTCACCGGACGCGATCTCGCTCAGGCGTGTCGCGATCACTACTCACCGCCCGTCGCGTTCGCGCTGTGGGTGCTGTGCGAAATTGCGATCGCTGCCTGTGATCTGGCAGAAGTGATTGGCACCGCCATCGCGCTCAATCTGCTGTTCGGCATCACGCTGCCGGTCGGTATCGCGATCACGGCGGTCGACGTACTGATCGTGCTCTATCTGCAGAACAAGGGCTTCCGCCTGCTCGAGGCGCTCGTGATCGCGCTGATCGCAGTGGTGGGCGGGTGCTTCCTGTTCGAGCTGTTCATCTCGAAGCCGGACATGGGCGCCGTGGCGCGTGGATTCATTCCGACCACGCAGATCTTCACGAATCCGGAGATGCTGTACATCGCGATCGGCATCCTCGGTGCCACCGTGATGCCGCACAATCTCTATCTGCATTCGTCGATCGTGCAGACGCGAAAATATGAGGAGACGGCGGCCGGGAAGCGCGAGGCGGTGCGCTTCGCGTTTCTCGACTCCACGATCGCGCTCAGCTTTGCGCTGTTCATCAACGCGGCGATCCTGATCGTGGCAGCGGCAACGTTTCATACGAGTGGGAACACGGAAGTCGCCGAGATTCAGGACGCCCATAAGCTGCTCACGCCACTGTTGGGTGTGGCTGGCGCGAGCGCCGTGTTCGCCCTCGCCCTTCTGGCCTCGGGACAGAATTCGACTCTGACGGGCACGCTGGCCGGCCAGATCGTGATGGAGGGCTTCCTGAACCTCCGCATTCGTCCTTGGCTGCGCCGGCTGATCACCCGGGCGATTGCCATCGTGCCGGCAGCGATCGTGGCGGTACTTTACGGGGAGAGCGGAACCGCCAGGCTGCTGATCCTGAGCCAAGTCATCCTGTCGCTTCAGCTGTCCTTTGCGGTGTTCCCGCTGGTGCGGTTCACCTCCGACCGTGAAAAGATGGGGGAGTTCGTGAACTCGATCGCACTGCGCGTCGCGGCGTACGTCGTGGCGGGTATCATCGCCTCGCTCAATCTCTGGCTGCTCTTCCAAACCATTCGCGGGTGGCTCACCTGATGTACCGTCGCATCCTCGTGCCGCTCGAGCACTCCGCGTACGACCAGGTCATTCTTGCGCACGTGCGCCAGCTGGCGAAGCTCTGCTCGTCGTCCCTCGTGCTGATTCACGTGGCCGATGGCTGGGCGGCGCGAAACCAGCTGTCGCTCAAGCTGCGCGAATCGGAAGAAATGCGGCTCGACCGCGAGTACATCGAATCCTGCTGCGCCTCGCTGCGTGTCGATGGGTTCGAGACCGAGTCGATCCTGGCCGGCGGAGATCCGGCAGGCGAGATCGTCTCGGCAGCCGAGCGCGAGCAGTGCGACCTCATCGCGATGGCGACCCACGGCCATAAAGGCATTCAGGACGTGATCTATGGTACGACGGCCAACAGCGTTCGCCACCGGACCATGGTGCCTGTGCTGATGGTTCGCGGTCCTGTTGGGGGTCCCGTTCGCGTCGCTTCCCGCTGATCTTTGGACATGAACGCGCGTGATGCTCTTTCACCCGACCCAGCTTTGCCCGACTCCCCGACGCCTCCGGCGCTGACTGAGCCGGTCGAGGATTATCTCAAGGCCATCTACGAGCTCGAAAGTCGGTTCGGGGCCGCCGCCACCAGTGATGTGGCGAACGCGCTGGATGTGGCGCCGGCATCGGTGACCGGGATGGTGCGACGCTTGGCGACGCAAGGCTACCTCGATCATGTGCCGTATCGCGGTGTGCAGCTGACGGCGCGGGGACGCCAGGCCGCGCTGCGCACGATTCGCCGTCATCGCATTCTCGAGTCGTATCTCACCGGCGTGCTGGGCTATCCGTGGGACCGTGTGCACGACGAAGCCGAGCGCCTCGAGCACGCCGCCTCGGACGATCTGATCGAACGCATGGCGGCTGCGCTCGGGCACCCGACGGCCGATCCGCACGGAGCGCCGATTCCCACCGTGGACGGCATCGTCGTCGAGCAGCCGCATCGCACGCTCGCCGAGTTGCCGGTGGGTGAAACGGCCCGCATGCTACGCGTGAGCGACAAGAATCCGTCGTTGTTGCGCTATCTGGCCGAGATCGCGTTACAGCCGGGCGCCGAGGTGACCATGGTGTCGCGCGCCCCCTTCGATGGGCCGCTCACGTTGCGGATCGGGAAAAACGAGCCGGTGGTGGGACCCAATCTGGCCGCTCAGGTATTGGTGGAAGCGATGCCCTCTCCTGGTCCACGCTCCGCTGATGCTACCGGCTCCACTCGCTCGCTTCCGTCCATCACACCCGTCGCCGCCGCTTCCCCCAAGCCGAAAGCGCGAAAGTCGTCGGCTCGTTGAGCGTTCGCCCGTGAAGGCGTTCCCTTCGCTCGCGGTCGCGATCGCGCTGGGTGTGGTCAGCACCGCGCCGCTCGCTGCGCAACCCTCGGCGCCACGCGGCATCGCCATCGACGCGCGTATGGCCGAGGATCTCGGGCTCGCCGTCGGGGCGCGTGTGCGGATCTCGGCGCGGCCCGGAGAACCGGGAGACAGCGCCATGATCGCGGCGATCTACGAACGAAAAGCCGATCCTGCCGAAGTCGCGCGACGCGAGTATCGTGTGCGACTGCACCTCGATCAGCTCCAGCAGCTCATGGAGCTCGACGACCGCGTCGATCGTTTTGCGGTCGGTACGCGCGATGGACAGTCCATCGATTCAGCCTTGGCGCGCATCAACCATGTGGCGTTCGGGTTCCGCTCGCACAAGTCGCGTGATGTAGCCGTGCAGAGTTCGCGCACCTTCCGTGTGGTCGAACGCTTTCATACGGCCATCGGTATCATCACCGTCGTGGCCAGCGCCGTGTTCCTGCTCTGTCTGTTGCTGCTGAGCGTGGAGGAGCGCCGCCGCGATATCGCGGCCCTGCGCCTGATGGGCATTTCCCGCGCCACCGTGGTGCGCGCGATCGTGATCGAAGCCGCGATCGTGTCGTTGATCGGTAGCGTGCTCGGCGCCGGCGTCGGCTGGATCGCGTCGCTCCTCGTGAATACGCATTTCCAGGAGCTCTATCGCACACCGTTGGTGTTCGCGCTCCTCACGCCGCAGATCTTTGCGTTCGCCACCGGCCTCTCGCTCATTCTGGGCATCGGTTCGGGCGCGGCGGCCGGCTGGCGACTCGTGAAGTCGTCGCCGCTGTCGCTCATGGGGCGCTGAGCGATGCGCTTCATGATGGCCTGGGCCACCCTGCGTCGACACCCGGCCCGCACCACGCTGGCGATGCTCGGCATCGCCGTCGCGGCCGCGCTGCTGCTCGACATGGTGATGTTGGCCACGGGCATGAGCGAGTCGTTCCGATCGCTGCTGCTCACGCGAGGGTACCAGCTGCGCGTGTCACCCAAGGGGACGCTGCCCTTCGATAGCGAGGCTACCATCGACGGTGCCGGCGCCATCGTGCGCGCGTTGCGGGCGAATCCTGATATCAAGGCCGTCAGCCCCACGCTCGGCGCGACGCTGACGATCGACGGCAGCGGGATTCCGTCGGCATTTACACTGGGGCTCGAGCGCGAGGTGCAAGGCGACTATACCGTCGAAGCCGGCACCGATATCACGCGCGCTGATTCCACGTCGCCCTCGGCACTGCCTTCGGCACTGCCTCGCATCGTCGTGAGTCAGACGTTCCTCACCCGCGCGGGACACGTGGTAGGTGATACCCTCACCATCTCGTCGGGGCTGGATGCGCAGCTGCGCACGGCGGCGCGTTCCAGTCGCGTGGTGATTGGCGGCATGGGACGCTTCATCTACGTACCCGGAGAGACACCGGTCATGGCGCTCGACCTGGCGCTGCTGCGCGAACTGCTCGGGCCAAGCTTTCGTGATCGCATGTCGCTCGCCATGGCGGAGTCGCGCGGCAATGACTCGGCGTCGGTGGAAGCCGTACGCGCCTGGATTGCCACGACGCAGCCGCGCGTGACGGCCATTTCCACGGAAACCGCCATTCGCCAGGTGGAAGAGCGACTGTCCTACTTCCGGCAGTTGGCGTTCGTGCTCGGTGCCATCAGCCTCGGTATCGGCTTCTTGTTGGTCGCCACGCTGGTCACGTTGTCGGTGAACGAACGACGTGGCGAGATCGCGGTGTTGCGCGCGATCGGCACGCAACGCGTTGGCGTGCTGCAGCAGGTGTTTCTGGAAGGGCTGCTGCTCACCAGTGCCGGCATCGTTGGCGGCCTCGCGTTGGGCTTGGTCACGGCGCAATGGCTGAATGGCATTCTGCGGGATTTCCCGGGATTGCCTTCGGCGTTCGACTTTTTCGTATGGAGCCCCGACGCCGGGTGGCGCGCGCTGGTCTTGCTGCTCACGTCAGGCACACTGGCTGGACTGCTGCCGGCATGGCGCGCCGCCTCCATCCCCATCGCTCGCGCGTTGCGTGAGGAAGCCATTGGCTAACGCGTCTGAATATCGTGCCGGCACCGCCGCTGGTTCGCCGAATGAGCCAGTGATCGCCTGCGAGCACGTCGTGCGCAGCTATCCCATGGGCAGCGCCATTGTGCAGGCGGTTCGCGGCATCGATCTCACGATCGCCCGCGGCGAGTTCGCGGCGATCACGGGGGCGTCGGGGTGCGGCAAGAGTACGCTGTTGCATCTGCTTGGCGCGGTAGACATCCCCACCACGGGTCGCGTGCTCGTGAACGGGCGCGACACCGCGGCGCTGTCCGATCGTGAGGCCACCGAGTTCCGGTTGCGTCACATCGGCTTCGTATTTCAGCGGTTCTATTTGATGCCGACGCTGTCGGCTTCGGAAAACGTCGAGCTTCCGCTGGCCGAAGCGGGCATGGACAAGCGTGCGCGAAAAGCGCGGGCGCGTGAACTCTTGGGGTACGTCGGTCTGGGCGACCGGCTCGATCATCGGCCCACGCAACTGTCGGGCGGCGAGCAGCAGCGCGTGGCGATCGCACGCGCGCTCTCGAACGAGCCGGCGCTGTTACTGGCGGATGAGCCGACGGGCGAACTCGACGCCGAGACCGGCGTGCGATTGCTGGAGCTGTTCGGGCAGCTGCACCGCGACGGGCGCACGTTGGTGTTCGTGACGCACGATGCGGTCGTGGCGCAAGCCGCACAGCGCGTGATCCGCTTGCACGATGGTCGGGTCGCGTCGGATACGGCCGTGCACGCACGGAGTGGTGCGTGAGCGCGAGCGCCGGGGCGATCCGCTTGGCCATGGCGCAGCTGCTGGCGTGGCGATCGGTGTCGTCGCGGCCGCTGCGTGCGTTGCTGCTGTGCGGTGGCTTCGGCGTGGGGGTGGGGGTGATGATCGTGCTGTTGGCGGTCGGCGAAGCAATGGTGCGACAGGCCTCCCAGGAGCGACTGGTCGGCGGGGGAACGATCACGGTGCTACCCGAGGGCATCGACATCGAGGTGCTCACCACCGGTGGTCTGGGCGGCCTGTTTTTCTCGGTGCCCAACGCGCGCTTCGTGCATCGACAGGTGCTCAATGCGCCGCGCCTTGGTGACGTAGTCAGCGTGGCGGCGCCACAACTCGAGGGCAAGTTGTTGTACGTCACCACCAGCGATGGCGTTGAGCATCCGGTGCGGGCCAGCGGGGAGATCCCGTCGGCCACGCGCATGCTTGGTGCGCTGCCCACCGTGGCGGCCGGTGCGTGGGACGATGATGATGGCGATCGTCGCTGGATGACGCCGACGCCGGCTGAGCTGCGGCACGATATCGATCATTTCCACCTGCCGACACCAGGCATGGCGAACCGCAACTCGTGGGGCGAGTGGCACTACTTCAACGTGATCTCCCCCGACGCGAACCGGTGGGCATTCATCTCGTTCATCGTGGGCGGCGATGTCACCGGCGACGAGTGGGGAGGGCAGGTGCTCGTGACGCTGCACGAGCGTGGTCGAGCGCCACGCCGGTTCAGTCGCACGATCGCGAAGGAGCGCGTGCGCTTCTCCACGCGCGAGGCGAATCTCACGATCGGCAACGACAGTGTGCGTGTGCTGCCCGACGGACGGTACGCGGTGCGGGCCGACGTGCGTGAAGAAGGTACCGGTACGCCGCTCACGCTCGATCTGGTGTTGTCGCCGGCGCCACGTGTCGACTTTCCCGGCGCCACACTGGTGAGTGGTGACTTCACCTCGGGGTACGCCGTGCCCGCGTTGCGTGCCGATGCCTCGGGCTCCCTGTGTGTGGCCCGCGTGTGCGAGCAGTTCGACGCCGCGCAGGCGTATCACGACCACAACTGGGGCGGATGGCGCGGTGTGACGTGGGAGTGGGGATCGGCCCGCGCCGGCGAGTACACGCTCTTGTATGGCCGCGTCACACCCGAAGACTCCTCGGGTGGCAATGCGCCGCTCTTTGTGTACGTCACCGATGCGCAAGGATTCCTCGCGCTCTTCCGTCCACGCGTGATTCGTTACGACGATGCGCGCGAGGTGCGGACGGCGAAGGGCAACCTCAAGGTGCCGGCCACAGCGGAGTTGTTCGACGTGCGCGGTACTGACACGCTGCGGCTCCTGTTGTCGGTGGACGATGCGGTCGCGACAGATACTCGGATCGGATTGGTGGAGCGGGGCGACAGCGACGCGGCGCGCGCACTGCGCCGGCCCTGGTTCGTGCAGATGGCGGGAGAGGCGCGGCTCGAAGGCCGCGTCCGCGGTCGCGTACTCAGCGGCCGCGGACGCGGGTTCTTCGAGACGTATCGGTGATGCGCGGGTGGCTCAATTCACGCGTGAGGCAACGAGCTTGCGCGTTTCGTTCGAGAGGCGTTTGTCGCGGAGCAGCACTCGCAACCGCGAGGCATCGGCGCGCGCCTGCAGTCGCTGCTTGGCGTCGACGTTAAGCCACATGGCGTCCAGCAGCGCCTTGGCTTCGGTGTCGACGTCGCCCACCGTCGACGCGTCGGCGGCCAGGCGTTCCAGCACCATGGCGGCCTCTCGGTTGTACGACTGCGCATACAGCACGTGGGCGAGTCCGAACGTCGCCTCGGTCGGGAGCTTGCCTTCGTCGCGGTCGATCGCCGCGGCCGTCACGAACTCACGGCGGGCCACATCGAATTCGCCGTTGGCGAGCGCAAGCCGGGCGCGGGCAATATGTTCGGGGCTGGTGACAATCGGTTCGGCCACGGCGACCGTACGCGTGGCGGCAGCGGGCGATGGAACGTTGGGGAGCGTGATCGTGGAGGCCTGCAGGGCAGTCATGGCAACGAGCGCGAGCTGAAACATGGCGACTCCTCCTGGAGTGATCGTTTCGAACAGCGGGTGTTACCATGTCCGATACGTCAAAGGCCCTTCGCGGTGTCGGTTGCGGGACCGGAGGCCATGGCGTGGGCCCAAGTGCACGTGGGCAATGCCTGTGAGTCGCGGTGGGTGGCGCCGATGAGCGCGCGATTGCGGCTGGGCACGCAAGGATGGAATTATCCGGCGTGGGTCGGGCCCTTTTATCCAGCAGGCACCCGTGCCGTCGACTTTCTGCGCACGTTCACACGTGCCTTCGACGCGGTGGAGATCGACTCCACGTTCTACGCCATCCCGCCGGCCAGCACCGTGCGGGGGTGGGCGTCGCGCACGCCGCCGGAGTTCACCTTCACCTGCAAGCTGCCGCAGGAAATCACGCACGAGCGGCGATTCGTCGACGCGGTCGACGTGTTGCACGCGTTCACCGATCGCCTGCGCGATTTGGGACCGCGCCTCGGTCCTATTCTGATCCAGTGCGGTCCCGACTTCTCACCAGCGGAAGTCGATGCCTTTGCCGCTTTTCTGCCGGCCCTGCCCGCCGACCTCCGATTCGCCGTGGAGTTCAGGCAGTCGGCCTGGATCCGCAAGAGCACGTTGGCGTTGCTCAAGCGCCACGGCGTCGCGCTCGCCTTGAGCGATGGCCGATGGATTCCCCGCGACTGGCTGCTCAAACTCTGCGAACAGCCGACGGCAGATTTCGCCTACCTGCGTTGGATGGGACCTGACCGGAGCATCGTCGACTACTCACGCCTGCAGGTGGACCGCAGTGCCGAGCTCGACGCGTGGAGCCGCATGATCCCCGTGCTGCAATCGCAGGTGCGCGAGGTGTACGGCTTCGTGAACAACCACTTCGCGGGTCACGGTCCTGCCTCCCTACGGATGCTCCAAGAACGGCTCGGTCTTCCCACGGTGGACCCGCGCTCGATCGGGGATCAGCCGTCGCTGTTCTGACGCGACCCTCCTCGGGGGATATACTTCACGCATGACTGTGCCGACTGCCTCAGCCGCCGCCGCGCTCCGACTCGTTCGAGGCGAATCTGCGCTCCCGCACGACCTGCTGGGGGCGCATCCGATCACCCGTGACGGTGTGGACGGGGTCGCGATTCGCGCCTTCCAACCCAATGCGGCATCCATCGCCGCGGTGCTCGGCGAGCAGCGCTGGCCGATGGAGCGCGACGAGCATGGGTTGTTCGCGGTCTTCCTGAGCGATCGCACCGCGCCCATGCCGTATCGCCTCGAGATCACGTTCGGTGATGGGCGTGTGGTGTTGCGCGACGACCCGTACCGCTTTCTCCCCACCCTCGGCGAGATGGATCTGCATCTCTTCAACGAGGGACGCCATCTGCGATTGTGGGAGAAGCTGGGGGCGCACCTCTGCGAGATCGACGGTGTGGTCGGCACGTCGTTCGCCGTGTGGGCGCCGAACGCGACCCGTGTGTCGGTGATCGGCGCGTTCAACGGCTGGGACGGACGCGCGCATCAGATGCGCCTGCTCGGTGCCAGCGGCGTCTTCGAGCTGTTCGTGCCCGGTGTCGGCGCGGGAGCGATGTACAAGTTCGAGATTCGATCGCCGAGCGGTGCGCTGCGCGTAAAAACGGACCCGTACGCGTTCAAGATGGAGCCCGGTCCCGGGCACGCCTCGATCGTGCAGGCGCGTGACACGTACGACTGGAAGGACGGTGCCTGGCTGGCCCAGCGCGCCGACGCCGATCCGCTGCGTGAGCCGATGCTCGTGTACGAAGTCCATCTCGGCTCCTGGATGCGCGGTGAGCACAATCGTCTGCTCACCTATCGCGAGTTGGCGCCGCGGCTGGCTGAGCATGTGAAGCGCATGGGGTTCACGCATGTCGAGCTGCTGCCGGTTCTCGAGCATCCGTTCGGCGGCTCGTGGGGCTACCAGGTGGGCGGCTATTTCGCCCCTACGTCGCGACATGGCTCGCCCGATGATTTCCGTGCGTTCGTGGATACGATGCACGAGGCGGGTATCGGCGTGCTGCTGGATTGGGTGCCGGCGCATTTCCCGAAGGACGATTGGGCCCTACGCCGCTTCGATGGCACGGCCTGCTACGAACACGAGGATCCGCGACTCGGCGATCACCCCGAGTGGGGCACGCACATCTTCAACTACGCGCGCTACGAAGTACGCAACTTCCTCCTCGCGAACGCGCTGTACTGGATCGAGGAGTTCCACATCGACGGACTACGCGTCGACGCGGTGGCGTCGATGTTGTACCTCGACTACGGCCGCGAAGCGGGCCAGTGGCTCCGCAACCGATTCGGCGGACGCGAGAATCTCGAAGCGGTGTCGTTCCTCAAGCAGCTGAATCACGCCGTGCACTCGCTGCATCCGGGCGTGATCACGGTGGCCGAGGAGAGCACGTCGTGGCCGAAGGTCACGCACCCGATTAGCGAGGGGGGACTTGGCTTCACGCTGAAGTGGAACATGGGCTGGATGCACGACACGCTCGACTACTTCAAGGTCGATCCCTTCTTCCGCAAGGGCGCGCACGATAAGCTCACGTTCGCGATGATGTACGAGTACAGCGAGCGGTTCATGAATCCGTTGTCGCACGACGAAGTCGTGCATCTCAAGAAGTCGCTGGCCGAGAAGATGCCAGGCGACATCTGGCAGCGTTTCGCGAATCTGCGAGCACTGATCGGCTACTCGATCACGCGTCCCGGCAAGTCGCTGTTCTTCATGGGCACCGAGCTCGGCTCGCATCACGAGTGGAATCACGACATCAGTCTCGAATGGCATCTGATGGGTGATGCTCGACGCCAGGGACTGATGGCGTTCATGGAATCGCTTGGCGCGCTGTACCGTCAGCATTCGTGCTTCTGGCGTCGTGACCACGAACCGTCGGGCTTCGGCTGGATCGACGTCTCCGACAAGGAGCAGTCGGTGCTGTCGTATGCACGATACGATGGGGCCTCGCACGCGATCGTCGTGCTCAATCTCACGCCGGTACCGCGCGAGGCGTATCGTCTCGGTGCACCGGCCATGGGCACGTACCATGTAGTGCTCAACTCCGACGCGACCGCGTTCGGCGGCAGCGGATACGCCGTGGCCGAGACGGCGGAGGCGGAGCTCATGCCGTATCACGGCTTCCCGCAGTCGCTCACGGTGTCGTTGCCGCCGCTGAGCATGCTGGTGCTGCTGCCGGCCGAGCAGCCGGACGCGCGCGTCGTGGTCGATGTGGTTGCGCTGTTGCCGGAACCGGGCACGTCGCGCTCGAAGCAGGAGAAGCCTCTGAAGGCGCCGAAGACTCCGAAGCCGGCCAAGGAGCCGAAGCGTGAGAAGGAGCCGAAGCCGGCGAAGGAGCCGAAGCCGGCGAAGGAGCCGAAGCGCGAGAAGGCTCCCAAGCCGACGAAGGAGCCGAAGCGCGAGAAGGCCCCGAAGCTGGCGAAGGAGCCGAAGCGCGAGAAGGCCCCGAAGCCGGCCAAGGAGCCGAAGCGCGAGAAGTCGGCGAAGGCGTCGAAGCCGGAGAAGGCCTTGACGGAGGCGAAGGCCCTTCAGCTTGAGACGAAGCCGGCTCGAAAGCCGGCGTCGAAAACGGCCGCGAAGCCCACGTTGGGGTCGCGCGCATCGACTACGGCCGTGCGCACCGCCAGCCGGCCAACGCCGCGTAAGACTCGTCCGACGAAGGTGACGCCGCCGCCCACGCCGCCGACGAACGAGTCATGAGGCGTCGCAGCACAACGACGTTGGTGTTCGGCGTGCTCACGGTGATCGCCGCTGCCGTGTGCATTCGACTGGGTATCTGGCAGCTCGATCGGCTCACACAGCGGCGCGCGCAGAACGCGATCGTATTGGCGCGCGGTACGATGCCGGTGGTCAGTGTGTCCACGCTGCAGCGTATCGACACCACCGAGTCGCATTGGCGCCGTGTGCACATTCGCGGCGTCGCCGATTACGCCGGCGAAGTGGTGCATGCTACGCGTTCGCAGGCTGGCTCGCCGGGCGTGCATCTGCTCACCCCGGTGCGGCCGCTGGACGGGGCGTGGGGCGATACCGCGGTGCTCGTGCTGCGCGGTTTTGTGTACTCGCCTGATGGACGCACGTTCGATCGAGATAAGGCGCGGGAGGTCGACACGCTCGACCTCGATGCGCTCGTGATCTCCTACCCTGCGCACAAGCCGGGCAAGGTGCAGATGCAGACGGCCACCCGCGCCGTGCGTCTGCTCGACCGCGACACGATCGCCGCGCTCACCGGTCATCCGCTGGCGCCCTTCCTGTTGTTGGCGCTGGGCGACACGGCCATGTACGACATTGTGAAAGCCGCGCGCGTGCCCCCGCCGTCGCCATCCGAAGGACCGCACCAGTCGTACGCCATGCAGTGGTTCGGATTTGCTCTCGTGTTTCTCCTGGGCTTTGTGGCGTTCACGTGGGGGCCGGGGCGCGGCACTGCGGGCGCCTTGTCGGAGAACGATCCGGACCGCGACATGGGTGGCGTGGGCAACGCGCAAAACGAAAAGGTTGCGCGGACGCCAGCCGACTAAACGAGCTCGACTGTACGCTTGCCGCCACGAGTGGTGTAGGGGGAGTGCGACAGCATGCCGTCCGCGTGACGATTGGGGCCATCCGGATGGGCGAATATGGCAGCGTGATACCGTCACGCCACCGGCACGAATAGCACACCGCTGGCCCTGTGTGCCGTCACGCCGCGCTTACCTGCTACGTCGTTGGTCCTACATGGTCAGAGCGCAAACATCACAAAACTGCTCTAGGATAGAAGCGGGCACGGCCGTTGCTTCCTCTTCGTCTGCGCCGGACATGATGTCCGGCCCTCAAGAACTGGAGACACGATGCACGCGATGCGGCGTACGCAGGGCTGGACGAAGGGCAGCGCGGTATTGGCGGTCGTTGGAGCGGCCATGCTGCTCGGCGCGCGGCCGGTCGCGGCGCAATCCGGCTCCTGTGAAAGTGCCACCACGGCCAGCCGCATCGGGACGCAGGTCGCGCTCGGCGCCCTCGCCACGGGCCTCGAATACCAGTCGATGGCGCGCGGCGGTGCCTGGCGCATGGCCGACGAGAGCGCGCCGATGGCGATCGTGGCCGATCCGAGCTCGCATCTCCATGCCCTCGGTTCGTATCATCTGGCCCGGACCGCCGTCCATGCCACCTGCGCCGATCGGGCCAGCCGCGTGCAGGCCGCGTGGAAGAGCGCCGGCGTCGCGCTGGCGATCGGCACCGTGAAGGAAGTGGCCGACGGCTACTACAACGGCTTCAGCGCAGTCGATCTGGGCGTGGATGCGATGGGCGCCGGCTACGCGGTGGCGCAGGCGTACCTCCCCGTGCTCGAGAAGATCACCCCGTCGTTCTCGGTGGCGCCGCGCGCCTTCCTGAACAAGCGTGGCCCGCGTGGCGCGCTGGTGGATTATTCGAACCAGACCGTCTGGCTGTCGGCCAACGTGCACGATCTGCTGCCGTCTACCGCGGCGAAGGCGTGGCCGTCGCCGGTTCGTCTGTCGGTCGGACGTCGCGCCTTTGGTAGCACCACGCCGAGCAAGTATGTGATCGGCCTCGATCTCGACGCCGCACGGTTGCCGGGCAACAACCCGGCCTGGGTGCACGTGAAGAACTTCCTGCACTCGGTACGCCTGCCGGGCCCGGCGCTCGTCATGAGCGGCAACGGCACGAAGAGCTTCGGCCTGTACTGGTAACTGCTCGCGACGGTGATTCAGCGGGGCCGCGGCACTACGCCGCGGCGTGACCCGTATCGGTGCGTCCAGCGGCAACGCATAACCGCACAACCTCGATCACGCGATCCTGTTGTGCGACCGTGAGCGACGAGCCACTCGGCAGGCAGAGGCCCGTCGCGAAGAGTGCATCGGATACGCGGCCGCCGATCACGCGACAGCCGGCGAATACCGGCTGCTGATGCATCGGCTTCCACACCGGTCGTGCTTCGATCTGCTGCGCCTCGAGTGCCAGCCGCACCGTTTCGAAATCGGCGCCGAAACGCGCGGCATTGATCGTGAGCGTGGTGAGCCAGCGCGTGGAGAGCATGCCGCCGCGACCGTACGTGGCTTCGGGCATGAGCGCGAGGCCCGGTAAGACGCCGAGGCCCGAACGGTAGCGGTCAAACACCGTCCGCCGCGCAGCAACGCGCGCGTCGAGCACTTCGAGCTGTCCGCGGCCGATACCGGCCAGCACGTTGCTGAGCCGGTAGTTGTAGCCTACGTGCCGGTGTTCGTAGTGCGGCACCGGCTCGCGCGCCTGCGTGGCCAGCGTGCGCACACGCTGCGCGACATGCGCATGCGGCGTGATCAGCATGCCGCCGCCAGACGTCGTGATGATCTTGTTGCCATTGAACGAATAAAAGCCGACGTCGCCGAACGTGCCGGCCGCGCGACCCTCGTATGTGGCACCGAGCGCTTCGGCGGCATCCTCGATCAACAGCACGCCATGGGCGGTGCAGGCGTCGGCAATCGGCCGTACGTCCGCACACTGACCGTACAAATGCACCAGCACCACCGCACGTGGCAGCGCATTGCGTCGCGCCGCGTCCTGCAGCGCTTCCACGAAGAGCGAGGGGTCCATGTTCCACGAGTCGGCGTCCGCATCGACGAACACCGGGACCGCGCTGACATAGCGCAGCGGAAACACGGATGCGGCAAAGGTCAACGAGCTCACCCAGACCTCGTCACCCGCGCCGATGCCGAGCGCTTCGAGCGCCAGGTGCAGCGCGGCGGTGCCGGAGCTGAGGGCCACGGCGTGTGGGGCGCCCGTGTATGCGCAAAGCTCCCGCTCGAACGCATCCACGTGCGGGCCGAGTGGGGCGATCCAGTTCGTCCGAAACGCTTCAAGAACTAATTGCTCTTCGCGCTCGCCCAGATGCGGCGGCGAGAGATAAATGCGTTCATGCATGATGGTCACGATGCCAGCCCGATGGGCGTTCTTTGATCGTCTTGGCCGGCACGCCGACCGCGGTCACATTCGCCGGCAGGTCACGACACACCACTGCGCCCGCGCCGACAATACTCCATTCACCAATCGATATCCCCTGGATCACCTGGCTGCCGGTGCCCACGTCCGTGCCTTCGCCCACGGTCACCGCGCCGCTCACGTTCACGCCGGGCGCGAGCGTCGCGTAGTCGCACAGCACGTCGTCGTGCGAAATCGTGCAGCCGATGCCCACGGTCACGAACGCACCCACCCGAATGTCCACCGTGAACACGGCGCCGGCCCCGACAACGGTGCCCTCGCCGAGTGAGACGCGCCCTCCCATCGTGACCGACGGATGCACAATGGTCGGGAACGTCGTGAGTGGGCACCGCACGCGCTGCACCAGGCGATGCTTGAGGGCGGGACTGCCCACGGCCACGACCACGGAAATCGGTTGTGTGCGGGCCCGCACCCACTCGCTGCTGCCGATGACCGGCAAGTCGCCGGATCTCGTGCCCCGAAGGGCTGGGTCGTCGGAGAGAAAGCCGAGGACCGACCATCGCGGCTCGAGCGCGTTGAGGTCTTCCAGCATCTGCGCGACTTCGCGCCCGAGGCCACCGGCGCCATAGATCACGATCTCGTTCATCGTGCGCTTCCTTCGAAGACTGACATAGTGGCTTCGCCCTGTGCGCTGACGCCCGTACGTCGCAGTACCGTGGTAAACGTGCGCACGAGAATCCGCAGGTCGAGCATGAGCGACTGATGCTCGACATACCACACATCGAGGCGGAACCGCTCGTCCCACGACACGGCGTTGCGCCCGTGCACCTGCGCCCATCCCGTCACACCGGGCCGTACCTCGTGACGTCGGGCCTGCTCCGGGGTGTAGCGGTCGAGATACTCCATCAGCAGCGGACGTGGTCCGACCAAAGACATGTCACCACGCAGCACGTTCCAGAGCTCCGGCAGTTCATCCAGACTGGTGGAACGCAGCAGCTTACCGAACGGCGTGAGTCGGTCGGCATCGGGCAGCGCGCGGCCGTCGCGGCCGACCGCATCGCGCATCGTGCGGAACTTGACCATCGTGAACGGACGGCCGTGCAGCCCCGGGCGCTGTTGCCGGAACAGCACCGGCGTGCCAAGGTTCAGGCGCACAGCGAGCGCCAGGAGCAGCAGCAGCGGCGAGGTGATGAGCAGTACCGAAGCGGCGATGACGATGTCGAGCGTGCGCTTGATCATCACGCCGCCCGTCCGTGAACGTCTGCGCTCGGCTCCGCAGCGACCGATCGATCCACATCCAGGCCGGTACCACGCAGCGCGGCGTCGTACAACTGGTCGTGAAGTGCCGTGATGTGCCGCAGCGCGGCCTCCCGCTCGATCCACGCGGCGGCACGGTCGGCGCGCGCGCGCGCCTCCACCGGCTGTCGCAGCAGAGTGGCCAGTGCGTCCGCGAGCGCATTCACGTGGCCGGTGCGATAGCTCAAACCGCGTCCCTGGGCCACGAGATCACGCGATCCGCGGGCGTCAGAGGTGATCACGGGTACGTGCATCGCCATTGCCTCGAGCAGGCAACGCGGCAATCCCTCACGCTTCGACGGCAGCAGCAGGGCATCCGTGCTGGCCACGACGGCAGCCACGTCGCGACGATGTCCGAGAAAGCGCACGTGATCCGCCACGCCCCGCGCCACCGCGAGCGCCTCGACGGTGGCACGACGCGGGCCGTCGCCAAGAAAGAGTACGGTCGGCATGGCCGTGACCCGACTCGCGAGCAGCGCGAGCGCCTCGATCACATCCGCCTGGCGTTTGTTGCGGTTGAACTCAGCCACCACGGCGATCAGTGGCTGCGATTCGCCGAAGCCCAGCCCGTGTCGCGTGGTGCGCCGATCGACGGCCGACGCGGCATGATAGTGACGCGCGTCGACGCCGATGCCGGGGTGATGCACGATCCGGCCAGGCGGCGCCAGCTGATCCTTCGTCGCGATTGCGAGGTCATCGGCATTGATCACGACGAGGTAGTCCGTCCACGCCGCCGCCGTGCGCTCGACCGCGCGGAACAGCGCGTTGCGCAAGCGACTGGCGCCCGGATACGCGTGAAAGCCATGCGCCGTGTAGATCACCTTCGTCGTTGGTGCACGATCTCGCAGCGCGAAGCGCGTGATCCAAGCCGCGATCGGCGTATGCACATGCACGAGATCGTAGGCGCCATCGGCCACGATGGCGCGCACCTGTCGCGGCGCGCCCCAGAGCGCGCGCCACGTACGCCACGCGTGCCGCACCCCGCCTACACGACGCTGCCACGAGGCATCGAACAGCCGGTCGTAGTGCATGCCAAGTCCGGCGTGCGTCGTGGCACCGGCTGCCAGCGCATCCACCTGCCAGCCGCGCGCACGGAAGTGATCGGCATAGGGCAACAGAAACGCACTCAGTGTCGTGCTGATGGTCGTGACCACCAGCACTCGTGGTGCCCGCTCGACTGGTGCGGCGCGATGCAAGGGCACCGATGCGGTACCAGCGCTCGCCGAGACCCACAGGCGTGCATAGGCAGCGCACTCGATCGGCGCCGCGTACTGCGCTCGTATGCGTGCCGTCGCCAGGTGCCCGCACTCGGCGCGTCGGGCCTCATGGTTGACCAGTCGAAGCGCCGCGTCCGTCAGGGCGGTCACATCACCAACCGGGGCGACCTCGCCACTTCGGCCGACAAGCTGCGCCGCGTCGCCGACGTCGGTAACGACACAGGGCACGCCGCAGCTCATCGCCTCGGCCACGGCATTGGGGCTTCCTTCGCTACGCGACGTGAGCATTACGAGGTCGCACGCGTTGTAGATCGCGGGCATGTCGCGGCGCTCGCCGCAGCGCACCACGCGACGGCCAAGCGCTGGTACCTCGGAGACCCGCGCTGCCATTGCTGCGTCGAGCGGACATGGCTGCGCTGCGGTGCCCGCTTCGGTACCCGTACCAACCAACAGGAAGTGGATGTTCGAAGTTCGCGCGGCGATCTGTGCGGCCACGCGAAGAAAGGTGTCGTGGTCCTTGAGCGGATCCACCCGCGCGGCCATGCCGATCACGACGGCGTTGGCCGGAACGCCGAGCACTTGTCGGGTGGCAGACCGGCTTGCCGCATTCGGCGTGAAGCGCTCGGTATCGACCCCATTGGGTATCACAACCGTACGCGTGGCGGCGTAACCAAGCGCCTCGTGCTGGCGCGCCGCGCGTGACGAGTTGTAGATCACCGCCTGCGGGTGACTCGAGAAGCGCGCCATGAGCTGTATGAGCCAACGCAGCTTTCTCGGCTCCGATTCCCACGCGTCGAGCGCGTGCCGGACGTTCCACAGCACCGGCCAATGTTCGCGACTCGTCATCGAGAGTAACGAGGCTGCGAAGCTGGCGTGGTACATCCATCCCTGAATCACGTCGGCCCGTACGTCCCGCGCGATTGCCCGCAGGTCGCGTAACGCCTTCCATGAGGCGTGTCCGCGTGCGAGTCCGAGTGCACGGACGTTCACGCCCATCGCCTCCAGCTCGTTGGCACGCGTGCCACGCGTGGTCAGTGAGACCACCGCGTGGCGCGACGGATCCTCCGCGCCGCGAATGACACGGACGAGGCTCGCCTCAGCACCACCGGTTCCGAGACCGGTGATGATGTGCAGCAGACGAGGAGACGCGGTGGACGTGGGCATGGTGCAGCTCAGGCGGCGCGCGAGTGGTCGTCAGAACGCGACTTTGTCTTCAGACGCCACGGATACCGAAGGTCGCCCGCAGCCTCGGCGGCGAGGGATTCCATTTCCGCCGACAACGCGGGGTTCAGCACGGCGAGGCGTCGACGCCACTCGCCAGCCAGCACCAGCGCCAGCAGCACCGTGAACGAAACGATCGCCGCGAACAGCGCCTTCAAGACGAGTCGTCGGCTATCCGGCAGCGCCGGCCGGACCGGTGCTTCGACTACCGTAATCACGGGCAGATTGCGGCTCTCTTCGAGGCGTGCTTGCTCGAGCCCTTGCGCGAGGCCGGACACCACCTGCTGTCGCAGATTCACCTCGCGACGGAGCCGGTCCTCCTGCAGGACCAGTTGCGGCGCACCACTGAACACGCGATTGCTGCGCAGGAAGTCTTCGAGCCGGTCTTCGGCCACACGCAGTTCGCCGCGTGCCATGGAGAGGCGGGCGTCGGTGAAGACGCGTTCCTGCGATGCCTGCGCCTGTTGCGCCATCACATTCAAGCGATTCAACTCTTCGAGGGCGCGCGCTGCCACCTGGCGGGCCAGTTCGGGGTCATCGAGACGCACCGAAAGACGCACCAGTCCGGTCTTGATCCCCACGCTGGCGCTCACCATCGTGCGCAACTGGCGTAGCGCGAGTTCGGCGCGGCGTGCCGTATCGGCAACGCCCGGCACCAAATGCATGGACAATTCGACTGGCTTGCCGCTCGCCGTGGTGTATCGGCTGGCCAGCAGCTGTCGCATCATCCCGTCGCCACGCAACACATCGGCGTAGAAGTCGGGAGATTGCCCCGCCTGCGCGTTCGGCACGTTCACGCCGAATTGCGCCGCCAGTCCCGCCAAGCGCGAGATGCCACCGCCAGGCGATTGTGCGACGAAAGCGGCCTGCGAGACCCATTGTCGGTCCGCCAGCAGTCCGACGCCAACCACGGTCGCGGCCAGCAGCATCGGCACGAACAACAGCAGCCGTCGCTTGCGCAGTGCCAGTCGCAACACGTCGAGCGCCGTCAATGTGCTGTGCGGCGACGAGGGCACGATGGCGCCCGTGACCGCAGCGGAGGAAATCGGTGTTGGTGTCATACGGTGTCCACCTGAAACAGGGACTGCAGGGCGGCAGCAGTGCGCGATGCCGCTGCCCCGAGACTGAAATTGGAGACGATGTGGGAACGACTGTCTTGTGCGAGTGCGGCCGCGCAGCGCGCACGCAGTCGAGTCAGTCCGATGGCGAAGGCGTCAACCGAGCCGACCGGCGCGACCTCGCCGAGTCCGGCGACGATGTCCGCCGAGGCGCCACAGTCGGTGACAATGGCCGGAACGCCGCAGGACATCGCCTCCGCGACGACGTTGGGAAATCCTTCACGGCGCGACGTCAGCGCGAGCAGATCGAACGCGGGATATATCGTGCTGGTATCCGCTTGACCGCCCACGAGGTGCACACGGCTCGCGATGCCCAGTGCCTCCGCGAGCTGCTCGAGCGAGGCGACGCGATCGGGATCACCATGGCCCACGCACACGAGGTGACACGCCACGTCACTCGCGCACGCGACGGCAAACGCACGCAGCAGCAGTTCGTGATCCTTCACGGGATCCAGGCGACCCACGTGCCCGACGATGGTCGCATCCGTCGGAATGGACCAGATGCCGCGCCAGTACGCGCGCGATACCGGCGATGGCATGAACCGCGTGACATCGATGCCGTTGGGTACCACCACGCCATGGGGCGCATTGGAAACGACCGCACGATAGCTGTCGAGTCCCGCGCGGCTATTGGCGATCAGGAGATCCGCCCGCGGCGTGGAGCGTTTGGCGAGCGTGCGAACAAGACGTGCCTTGAGCTGCGGCGACTGCGCATCGTAGTCGCTGGTGCGAAGCCCGAGCACGACTCGTGGGCGGCGGGCGGCTGGGATACACGAAACCGCTGCCAACGCCAGCAGCCATTGCACTTCGAGAAAGGCGTACACGACCTGCGGTTTCGAGATCGTGAGCCATCGCGTCAGCGCCGGCATGGCCGTGAACGCGAGACCGGCGACGCGCGGCAGCACATGCAGCGTGAGTCCGAGCGACTCAACTACCGGGCGCAGGGCCCCATCAGCCAACGTCACCAGGTCGACGGTGTGGCCGTCGCGCTGCAACTCGGACGCCAGCGCGATCGCCTGCGTTTCGGCGCCACCGATACCCAACCCGCCCAGCAGCATGACCACCCGCAAGGCGGATGGTGCGGCGGTGTCATTCCGAATAAGCGTGCGGTCGCTCATCGTGGCGCTCATGGTACGGACTCGGGATCGAGTCGATCCGGGAGTGCGGTGATGAGCGCCAAGCCGATCAAGATGAACGCGTCGTCGGCCACGTTGTGCGAGAACAGCCCCCAGAGGGCGACGAACGTCACGAACGCCTGCGCCGCGCCATGGTACACGCGAAGCGCGCGTGGCCGGTGACGCGGCCACGCCAGGAACAACAGACCAGGCATCAGCAGCGCGCCGAGTACGCCATACTCGGCGACGTGTCGTACGTAGATGTTGTGAGTGGACTCGGGTTCGTTCCACTCCACCGTGGCGCCCGTGCCGAATCCGGTGAGCGGGCGCTCGCCGAATAGGTCGAGCGCATGCATGGCCAGCTGCGATCGTGACGACGCGCTCACATCGGCACTGAGTTCTTCACGCGACCCGATTCCGAGGCGCTGTTTCACGAAGCGTTCGGCGCCACCGCTCAGGTAACTCAGCTCACCGCTGGCCATCATGGCGCCCATGACCGACGCCACGAGCAGCGTGCCGCCGCCGGTCAGCAGGGACAGTCGCTTCACGCGCAGCAGGCGCGACGCAAGCAGCACGGCAACGACGATGCCGAAGCAGAGCAGGGCCCCGCGCGACAGCGTGAGGAACACGCCGGCACCGACGATCAGCACAAATGCCTCGCGTAGGCGCGCCGGCACAACCGGGAGGGCCAGCAGCATGCCGCTCACGAGTGCGGCGCCGGCGATGTTCGGGTTCACGTAGAAGCTGGCCGATCGACCCAGCGCCATGCTGAACGTCATCGGGTGCGTGATCTCCCAGACGTTGATCGCCACCGTGATCAGTGTGCAGACGGCAACGGCACGGCGCGTGAGGGTCCGTGTCGATGCATCGGCCATCAACAGGGAGAATCCCACCAGCAGCATGGCCGACAATGTGCGCGTCTGCGCCTCCTGCAGTGCCACCTCGCTGCCCGACGACCAGAGGAACGCGAGCATGGCGAAGCACGCGCTCGCCGCGCTCCAGGCTTTCAGGCGCGCACCGCCGAGCCGCGCGGGTTCGAGCAGCACCGCTACGCCGGCACATGCGAGCACCACCAGCATGAATGCCAGTGGTGGCAACGGAATCGCGCCCGTGTTGAAGGCCCACGTGCTGAAGCCTGAGAACAGAAAGGCAACGGCCACCAACGCACCGACGCTTCGGGCGACGCGCGCCAGCGTCGACGTACCGACGATGACGGCCGTGGGAATCATGGCGGCTGTCATGCGGCGCGCCGGCGCGAGGCGACGAACACATCGTCCCACGCTTGCAGCATGCGTGCGGGTGCGAAGCGCTGCGTCGACGCCCGCGCTGATTCGCCCAACTGACTCCGGAACACCGGATTGTCCAGCACACGTGTGATAGCGTCGGCGAGGGCGGCGGCATCGTCTACCGGTACGAGCAACCCCAAGGCATCGTGCTCCAGCAAGTCCGACGGCCCCGAGTCGCAGTCGGTGGCGACACACGCGCAGCCGCACGCCATCGCCTCGAGTAGCACATTCGGGAAGCCCTCGTAGCGCGAGGAGAGTACGAATACCGCCGACCCGGCGAGTACCGCGTCAACCGTGGATGTCCGGCCAGGGAGGGTTACGACGGCGTCGAGCCCAAGCTCCCGCACCTGCGCTTCCAACGACGCGCGCAGCGGCCCTTCGCCGCTGATCACCAGACGCCACGCCGGGTGGGTGCGGTGCACGAGCGCGAAGGCGCGGAGCAACGTGTCGAAGCCCTTCTGCGGCACCAGTCGACCAACGGCAGCGATCGTCGCGGCGCGGTCACCGGCGGCGACCGGCGGCGCGGCGACTTCGCGGAGCGGATTCCCAATCACATGCACGCGGGATGCCGAGACGTGCGTCTCGGCCCACGAACGCACGCGCTCCGTTTGGACCACCAGTGCAGTCGCACCGCGGTAGGTACGTCGTCGCAGCATCGACCACGCAGTACCGATGTCATGCCGTCGCGGATCGATGCGCTCCGATATCACGACCGGAATGCCGAGTCCGCGGGCGGCCAGCAGCGTGCTCACGTTGGTGCGGTCGGTGAAGCTCACGATGACATCGAGTGCGACACTGCGCAGGGCGCGCCGCAACGTACGAAGCCGAGCCACGTTGGCCCGGATTGCCCCGAGTGACGACGAGCTCACGCCGGCAATGTCGAGCGCGACGCGCGTGACGCCGACTGGCACCGCGTGAAAATCCTGACTCCCATCATCGAACGTGAACAACGTGACGGTGTCGCCGCGCGCCGCCCACGCGGTGCACAGCGACAACATGACGCGTTCGGCGCCGCCGGATCCCAGCGAGGCGATCACGCAGCCGATGCGCACGATGCCTCCGCGACACGGGTGAGTGGCGACCCGGAATCGGGCTGCACCACGCGGATCGACTCCGCTTCCGCCGCCCGCAACCGCCGGTGTGCGACGACGGCGAGATAGGCGCACGAGACCGCGTACACGGCAGCGGTGGAGAGTGCAATGCCGGCGACACCGTACCGGCGCATGAACACGACGTTCAAGCCGATGTTCACGACGAGATTGATCGCCGAGCCGATCGTCAACAGACGGTTCGCTTGCAGCGCGGAGATCAGTCGCACGTACAGAATGCCGAGCAGATGTCCCGGGACTTGCAACAGGTACGCCGCCTGGACGCGCGAGACCGTCACCGTCTCCACGGCGGAGAAGGCACCGCGCTCGAACAGGAGCTGGACGATCGGCACTGAGAAGAACATCAGCGCGATGGTCACGGGAATCGTCGTGCCGAGCAGCAGCCAGCGGAGCCGGCGTTCGAGCTCTCGCAGCGCCGTCCACTCGGCACGCGCCACCAACGCCGAGAGATGAGGCAGCAGCGTCGTGCTGAGCGCCATCGCGCCGACGGTCATGAGTACCGAGCTGAGTTTGGTGCCGTAGCCGAGCGCGGACACGCTGCCGACCGGCAGCCAAGCAGCCATCGTCTGGTCGACCAGCGTGGTCGCACTCATCAGGATCGCGCCGGCCACGGCCGGTAGGTACTGCACCCGCACGCGCGCCAACGCGGTGCTCAAGGCGGCGCGCTCATGGTGGGGAACACGGGACATGGCGACGCCGCGAATTGACAGGCCATGCACCCGCAGCGACCATGCAAGCCAGGCGGCCTGCGCCAATGTACCGGCGAGCAGGCCAGCCACCATCGTCCACACCGTCGGGTCAGGCACGAACGCGATGCCGAGCGCGATGCCAAGCGGCTGTGCAATCGGCGCGAACGCACTGGCGCGATACGCTCCCTCAGCGGCCAGCAGTCCGCTCCATGCTGCGCAGACGCCCTGCAGCAGCGTGAACGGCGCGAGCACGAAGGCGAGCAGTGGAAGCATATCGCGCGTATCGGCGTCGAGTCGCGCGCCAGGAAGCCACCCGAGCAGCACGGAGGCGAGCGCGGCGACACCTGAGAGTACGACCAGCCAGCGATAGCTCTGTCGCAGCACGGCACCGGCAAGCAGTTTCGCCGACGCGGAGCTGCGATGCTCGCGCTGCGCGATGTAGGCAGGTGTGAGCGCCGCTGGCAGCGTGCCCGCCGCAACGCCTATCAAAAAGGTCGGAACCACGAGCGCGAGCAGGAACGCGTCGAGGGCCGCGCCATTGCCGAACTGGGCGGCGACGAGACTGTCCTTGAGCAGCGCCACGAGCTTCACCGCAGCGGTCAGTCCGCCCACGGCCAATGCAGCGCGAAGCAGGCCGCGCATCAGCCGTGTCTCCATGCCTGGAACATCAACAGATGCCAGAGCGACGGTGCCCAGTTCCGGCTGCCATCACGGTGTTCCTTCCACGTTTGCAGCACCGGCTCGGCGCGGAAGATGCCGTCGCGGCGCAACGCCTCCGGTGACAACAGATCATCCGCCCAGTCCCGCAGGGGACCGCGCAGCCATTCAGCGATCGGCACGCCGAATCCTTGCTTAGGCCGGTCAATGAGGGCGCGCGGCACGTAGCGGTCCAGCACCTGTCGGACGATCCACTTGCCCTGGCCAGCGCGCTGCCAGCAGTTCACGGGAAGCTGCCATGCAAACTCGGCCACCCGGTGGTCGAGCAACGGCGCCCGTGTTTCGAGGCTGGCGGCCATCGCGGCGCGATCGACTTTCACGAGAATATCATCAGGCAGGTAGCTGACCTGATCGCGGTACATCATGTCGGCCAGCAGGCCGCCTCGCCCGGGGCTGAACGGGGCGCGGATCGCCGTGTGCTGCTCGGTGACGCCGGGCAGCAGATCCTGCGGACGACGCCACGCCGACACGAGGTGCAGATAGAAGTCCGGGAAGTTCCGCATGTCGATCAGCGTGGCCAGTTTGTGCATGCGATCGCCGGTCACGCCGCGCGCCACGAGCCCCATCGGGCCGAGGGCGCGATTCCACGTACCGGCGCCTACGGACGTCACCAGCGCGCGTGTGGCCCGACGCATCGAGTATGGTACGCGTGAGAGGCGCGGCCACGCCTGCATCGCCAGCGGGTAGCGTGAGTAGCCGCCAAAGAGCTCGTCGCCACCATCACCGCTCAACGCCACGGTGACGTGCTCGCGCGCGAGCTTGGACACGAGCACGGTGGGAATCTGCGATGAGTCGGCAAAGGGCTCATTGTAGATGGACGGGAGCCTTGGGATCACATCGAGTGCGTCTTGTGCCGTGACGAACATCGTCGTGTGTTCGGTCCCGAGGTGGCGCGCGACGGCTTCAGCATGCGGCGCTTCGTCGAACGCCGACTCGCGAAATCCGATCGTAAACGTGCGCACCGGTCGCGCACTCTGCGCCTGCATCAGCGCCACGATCAAGGACGAATCGATGCCGCCGGAGAGAAAGGCGCCGAGCGGGACATCGGCGACCATCTGGTCAGCGACCGCGCTCCGCAGCAACGTGTCGAGCTGCTCCACGCGATCCGTGTCGCTGCCAGCGAAGGGGGTCGCCAGGCCGGCCAGGGCGGCGTCGCGCACGCTCCAATAGCGCGTGGTCTGCGCGCTGCCATACACCGGCGCGGCAAACGTCGCGATCGTGCCCGGCTCGAGCTTGACCACGTCGCGCAACATGGACATCGGCGCCGGCACGTAGCCGTGACGCAGATACGCGGCGAGCGCTGCCGGCTCGATGTCACTGGACACGCCGGGCAATGTGCGCAGCGCCGACAGTTCGGACGCGAACGCCAATCCACCGTGACACCGTCCGATGTAGAGCGGCTTCTCGCCGAAGCGGTCACGGGCGAGGGAGAGTTGTCCGGCCCCGCGATCCCAGAGCGCGATGGCGAACATGCCGACGCACTGGCCGAGCGCGGCCGCGAACCCGTCACGCTCGATGAGCGCCAGTAGGACTTCCGTATCCGAGTGGCCGCGGAATGTCGCGCCTTGCGCGTGCAGCGTCTCGCGAAGCACCCGGTAGTTATAGATCTCGCCGTTGAACACGAGCCAGTAGCGCCCCGAGGTCGACATCATCGGCTGCTGGCCAAGGGGGCTGAGGTCGACGATCGAGAGGCGACGATGACCAAGTGCGAGGCCGCGGGGCGCATCGACCCACAGACCGGATGCGTCGGGCCCCCGATGCACCAATGCATCGGTCATACGCGTCAGCGCAGCTCGCGCTGCCCCGTCGTCGCACGCGCCCGTCCAGAATCCGGCAATGCCGCACATGTCAGTTCAGTGACTCGGTCCTGCGAGTACCTGTGTGACGGAAGAACCTGCCGTGTGACGGGCAGTTCCTTCCGCGTCTCGTGCCCGGCATCGGCCACGTTATCGAGGGTTCGTGAGAAGACGATTGTACTAACGGCATGTCACGTAACGACTTGCGAACTTCCTTCGGCGATGGTGTGCACGTGCCGCGGCATGATCGTCGCTCCCGCTGTCGTTCAGAAAAGCACAGGCTGTGCCAACAAAAAGCGCCCGGCCATGAGGGCCGGGCGCTGTGCTGACTCGAGCAGGATGGACGCTTACGGTCGGCCGATGCTCGTGTATCTAAAGCCCAACTTTCGAACATCCTCGCCGCGATAGACGTTGCGGAGGTCGACCAACACCTTCTGCGTCATCGACGCGCCCACACGATCGAGATCGAGCGCGCGGAACTCGTTCCACTCGGTAATGATCACCAGCACATCGGCGCCGACCGCAGCATCGTAGGCGTCGGCACACCACTGCACGCCGGGCAGCAATGCCTTCGCTTCATGCATGGCGGCCGGATCGTAGGCGCGCACCGTTGCGCCGGCATCCTGCAGCGCCGGCACGATGGCCAGGCTCGGGGCGTCGCGCATGTCGTCGGTGTTCGGCTTGAACGCCACGCCCAGCACGCCTACGGTCTTGCCACGCACCGAGCCACCACACGCCGCGATCACCCGTGACGCCATCGCGCCCTTTCGCGTGTCGTTCACCTGCACAACGGTTTCTACCAGCCGCGCGGGCGATCCGTATTCCTGCGCCGTGCGCACGAGCGCGATGGTGTCCTTCGGGAAGCAGGAGCCGCCGTACCCAGGCCCGGCGTGCAAAAACTTCTTGCCGATGCGACCGTCGAGGCCCATGCCGCGCGCGACATCTTGTACGTTGGCACCGACCTTCTCACAGAGGTCCGCGATCTCGTTGATGAACGTGATCTTCGTGGCGAGAAATGCGTTGGCGGCGTACTTCGTGAGCTCCGCGGTCTCGAGCGTCGTCATCACGACCGGCGTCTCCATGAGATACAGCGGACGATACAGCGCCTGCATCACGGCCCGTGCACGATCCGTCTCCGCGCCGATCACCACGCGATCGGGGCGCATGAAATCGCCGATCGCAGAGCCCTCGCGCAAGAACTCGGGATTCGACGCCACGTCGAATTCGGCCGACGGATTGGCGCCGCGAATGATCTCCGCCACCCGGCGACCGGTGCCGACCGGCACGGTGCTCTTCGTGACGACCACCGTGTACCCCTGCAGCGACTTCGCAATCTCGATCGCGGCCGCTTCCACGTAGCGCAGATCGGCGTGTCCATCACCGCGGCGCGAGGGCGTGCCGACCGCGATGAACACGGCGTCCGCTTCCGACACGGCCTTGGCCAGGTCGGTGGTGAACGACAAGCGTCCGCTCGTGATGCCCTTGGCCACCAGCGCGTCGAGTCCCGGTTCGTAGATCGGGATTTCACCCTTGAGCAACCGTTCGATCTTGGCCGCATCGACGTCCACACACGTCACGTCAGGGCCGAACTCGGCAAAACAGGCACCGGACACGAGGCCGACATAGCCCGTGCCGATCATGGCAATCTTCATGATGCGTCAGTCTCCGATCTGAAAGTACTCGCGATACCAAGCGACGAAGTTCGCCACGCCCGTTTCGATCGGCGTCTTCGGCGCGAAACCGACATCGCGCACCAGCGCGTCCACGTTCGCATACGTGGCCGGCACATCGCCCGGCTGCAGCGGCAGCATCCGCTTCTCCGCCGTGCGGCCCAGCGACTTCTCGATGGTCTCGATGAGATACATCAATTCCACCGGGTTGTTGTTGCCGATGTTGTAGATCCGGTACGGCGCCTTACTCGTGGCCGGATCGGGGGCATCGGAGTTCCACTCCGGATTCGGCTCGGCGGTGTGATCGCTGGTGCGGATCACGCCTTCCACGATGTCGTCGATGTACGTGAAGTCACGCTGCATCTTGCCGTGGTTGAACACGTCGATCGGCTTACCCTCGAGAATGGCCTTGGTGAACAGGAACATGGCCATATCGGGACGACCCCACGGACCGTACACCGTGAAGAAGCGAAGCCCAGTGGTGGGCAGTCCGTACAGATGGCTGTACGTGTGTGCCATCAACTCGTTCGCCTTCTTCGTGGCGGCATACAGCGACACCGGGTGATCGATGTTCTGATGCACCGAGAACGGCATTGCGGTGTTGGCGCCGTACACGCTCGACGACGACGCATACGTGAGATGCTGCACGCCGCTGTGCCGACACCCTTCGAGGATGTTGATGAACCCGACGAGGTTGCTCTCGATATACGCGTGCGGATTGGTGATCGAGTATCGCACGCCGGCCTGCGCCGCGAGGTTGATCACGCGATCGAAGCGCTCCTCCTGAAACAGGCGCGTCACGCCGTCACGGTCGGCCAGGTCCATGCGGAACAGACGGAATCCCGGCTTGGCTGAGAGTCGCGCGATTCGCGCCTCCTTGAGCGTGGGATCGTAGTAGTCGTTGACGTTGTCGAGGCCCACCACTTCATCGCCACGAGCCAGCAGCCGTTCGCTGGTATGATAGCCGATGAAACCCGCGGCTCCGGTCACCAGAATTTTTGCCATGCGCTGATCGCCATTCAGGAAGAAAGGTCGGGTGCTACGTGTCCGCTGCCGACGATTGAGCGGGGCGGTGCGCCACGGGCGGCCGTTGCAAAAGCAGGACCGCGCCCATGATCGCGACGCCACCGATCAAGGTACCGGTGCCCACCGGCTGCCGCAGCAGCACCAGGCCCAGCATGGTCGTCCAGAACGGCTCCACGGTGGACGTGATCGCCGTGCGGACGGGGCCCAGCACCCGCAGCCCCGCCAGAAACGTCAGGAAGGATATTGCCGTCAGCACCCCCTGCAGCGCACTCAACCCGAAGGCGGCGCCATCGGGAATACGAAAGAGCGTGCCGGTGACGACGGCCCAGGTCGCGAACAGCATCGCGCCGCCCACGGCAATGGCCCGGGACACGTCGATGGCCTCGCGCTGGCGCTGCAACGTGCCAAGGACGGGGATATAGATGGCATAGACCAGCGCCGCGGTAAGCACTGCCGCAACGCCCAACGGGTTGAGTGAGTCCGCGCTCGGCGCACCTACCATGAACGCGATGCCGCCAAGGGCGAGCACGAGGGCCGTCACCCGGGTGCGATCGAGACGCTCGATACCACGCATCGCCGTGATCACCGCCACCCAGGCCGGGAAGGTGTAGAACAGAAACGACACCGTGGCCGCCGGAAGCCACTGCAGTGCGAGCAGCGCCAGCGTGGCGACCGTGGCCTGACCGCCTCCCGCGACCAGCAGAATGCGCGGTGTGAACCACGGCGCGACGCCGGCGCGAGGGGGCAGCCCGCGCCACCAGCCGAACGCCACCAGCAGCACCGCGCTGGTGGCGTACCGCCAGGCCTGCACCGACTCGAGTGCCATGCCGTGGCCGGTCGCGATCACCGTGAGCGGGGAAATGCTGCCGAAGCAACAGGCGCTCAACACGATCAGCAGCGTCGCCCGCAGCAATTGCGCGGACGACGGGGCTTCCCGCTCCGGACTCACAGCAGCGTGCCGCTGAGCAGCTGGTAGGCGATACCGAAGTAGATGCTGATCGCCGAGACGTCGACGAGCGTGGCCACGAGGGGAGCCGAGGCGCTGGCCGGGTCGAAGTTGAAGCGTTTGAGCAGGAACGGCAGCATCGAGCCGGTCAGTGACCCCACGAGCACGATGCCGACCAGCGCCAATCCAACCGTGACGGCGATCATGAACGAGTGCGGCCCGTAGTCGTACAGCCCGAGCGCATTCCACACGAGAATCCGTCCGAACGCGATCGCGCCGAGCAGCAGGCCGAGGATAATGCCGGCGGGCAGTTCACGAAGCACCACACGCCACCAATCGCCGAGATGCACCTCGCCCAGCGCCATCGCGCGAATGATCAGCGACGTGGCTTGCGAACCCGAGTTGCCGCCCGAGCTCATGACAAGGGGAATGAACTGCGACAGCAGCAGCACCCGACCGATCTCGCCTTCGTAGCGCGCCATCACCGACGCCGTGAGCATCTCGCTCACGGCTAGCACGGCCAGCCAGCCACCGCGTTTGCGTACGTTCTGCCAGAGGCCGATCTGCATGTAGGGCTCTTCGAGCGCCTCCATACCACCGAACTTCTGTGCGTCTTCCGTGCCTTCTTCCTGAATGACGTCGATCACGTCGTCGACCGTGACCACGCCGAGCAGCCGCTTCTCCGAATCGACGACCGGCAGCGCGACCAGGTCGTAGTTCGAGGTGATTTGCGAGACCTCTTCCTGCGGCAGGTCGGGGGCGACACTCACGACCTCGCTCCAGGCGAGTTCGCTCAAGGGCGTTCCGTCTGGGGACGCCAACAGCTCCCGCAGCGACAATACGCCGCGCAGTCGTCCGTTGCCATCGATGGTGTACACGGTGTACATGGCTTCGCGACGGCCCGCCCGCGACATCGCACGGACCGCGACCAACGCTTCTTCGGCCGTGAGGTTCTCGTCGACCGACACGAATTCGGTGGTCATCAGACCGCCGGCGGTGTACGGGTCGTACTCCAGCAGCCGCTCGGTCTCGGCTTTCTCCTCGGGCTCGAACTCGGCGAGGATCTCATCAGCCGTCTCCTCGTCGAGCTCCTCGAGGGCGTCGGCCCGCTCGTCGGGTGTCATCTCCGACATCATCGAGGCGGCTTCGACGGCCGTCAGCTCCTCGAGCACCATGGTGCGGAGGCTCTCGTCGAGATACTCGAGTACCTCGCCCGCCCGCTCCTTCGGCAACGCCGAGAGGAACGCGCGCACCATGTCCTCCGGCAGCGCCTCCGCGATGTCCGCGAGGTCGGCCGGGTGCATCTCCTCCGTCTGCGGTCCGATGCTCTCCGGGTGCTCCTCGAGCAACTCGAGAAGATCCGGCACGATCAGCGCCGCGAGCGGCCGGTCTTTGTTGGCGTGAGGTGGCATCGGCGAAGGGCGGCGGTCAGGCGGTCAAGTTAGTCGTAGGTACCCAGCGAGCAAAGGCGCAAGAACGCCGGAGCCGCAGCCCTACAAAACGGGCAGCACCCTCGCCTCGACCCGGATACCCCGGACCGACACCCCAGCGGCGTCGAGGGCGGCGTCCAGCGCCGGTCGATCGAGGTCGCCCTCGACCTCGAGCACGGCCCCCTGCATGGTGACTTCGGCGCTCAGCACCCCGGGAACGGCCCCCAGTGCCGTCCAGACCGCGCGCACGGCGTGCACGGCCACGAGGCCGTCGAGCTGCACGTGGATCCGTTGACGTGGCATCTTTCAATCTCCACGATCAGCGCCGCTACCTCAACCGGCTGATCGACGGCGCTGTGCCCTTTTACCCGTCTCGCATGCCTCGCGTCGCTTTCCTCGGACTCGGCGCCATCGGCGCTCCGATGGCCCGTCACCTCGCGCGTCCTGAATTCGATCTGGCCGTGTGGAATCGAACCGCCGCGAAAGCCGAAGTCATGGCGAGCGAGCTCGGGGTGCGCCACGCACTCACACTGGCCGACGCGGCGCGCGAATGCGATGTCGTGATCACCTGTCTGCCGGTGTCGCGCAACGTCGAAGCGTTGCTCGATGGTCCTGATGGGTTGCTGTCCACCATGCGCTCGGGGGCCGTGCTCGTGGACTGCACCTCGGGAGACGCGGCCACCTCACGCCGCATGGCCACGCGACTCGCCGAACGCGGCATCGGCTTCCTCGACGCGCCGGTGTCCGGCGGCGTGTCCGGCGCCGAGCAAGGCGCGCTTACGGTCATGGTGGGCGGCGACGCGGCCACGCTGGAACGCGTACAGCCCGTGTTGGCCTGCTTCGGCAAGCGCATCGTGCACTGCGGCGCGGTCGGCGCCGGCGATGCGCTCAAAGCGGTGAACAACGCTCTGCTCGCGATGCACATCTGGGGCACCGCCGAAGGGCTGGTGGCGCTCGAAAAGGCCGGCGTAAAGGCCGAGATCGCCCTCGATGTCATCAACACGTCGAGCGGCCGCTCCAACAGCAGCATGAACCTCTTCCCCGAGCGCGTGCTCACGCGCGCATTTCCGCGCACGTTCCGGCTGGCGTTGCTCGATAAGGACGTCGGCATCGCGGCCGACCTCGCCCGTGAACACCAGGTGCCGTCTCCGCTCCTGCAACTCACTGCCGAACTCTTTCGCATGGCCCACAATGAACTCGGCGAAGAAGCCGATCATGTCGAGGCGGCGAAGGTCGTCGAGCGCCTCGGTGGCGCGCAGATCGGTGGTCGCCAGTCATGAGCACGACGGCCGTAGCTTCCGTTGAGTCAATCCGCGCGCACTTCCCGGCGCTCGCGCGTCGCGAAGGCGCGCACCCGGTGGCGTTCTTCGACGGACCGGGCGGTACGCAGGTACCGCGAGTCGTCGCCGAGGCGATGACCGACTATCTGCTGCATCACAACGCCAATACCCACTGGGCGTATCCTAGCAGCGTCGAGACGGATGCGATGCTGGCGGCGGCGCGTGTGACGCTGGCCGATTTCCTCGGCGCTACGCCAGGGGAAATCTCGTTCGGCGCGAATATGACCACGATCCTGTTTCATATCGCCCGCGCGATTGGCCGCTCGCTCGAGCCCGGCGACGAGATCATCGTCACCGAACTGGATCACCATGCGAACGTGGCGCCGTGGCAGGCGCTGGCCAAGGAACGCGGCGCGGTGCTCAAGTGGCTACCGCTCGACCTCGAGACGTATCGACATGAAGTCGGGGCACTCGAGGCGCTGTTGTCGCCGCGCACGAAGGTCGTGGCTATCGGCGCGGCGTCGAATATTCTCGGCACGGTGAGTGACGTGCCCGCGATGGTGGCGATGGCCAAGACGGCCGGTGCGATCACGGTGATCGATGCCGTGCACTACGCACCGCACGCGTTGGTTGACGTGAAAGCCATCGGTGCCGATTTCGTGCTGTGCAGTGCGTACAAGTTCTACGGGCCACATATCGGCATCTGCTATGGACGGCATGAGGCCACCGCCGCCCTCGACGTGCCGCGCCTCGAACCGGCGCCGGACTATGTACCGGAAGTGCTCGAGACCGGCACGCAGAATCACGAGGGCGTCGTGGGCGCCGCCGCCGCCGTGGACTTCCTGGCCGGCCTCGCCGTCGACGGCACGGCCTCCCGGCGTGAGCGACTTCGCACGGTCATGCACGCGTTGCACGAGCGCGGGGATGCGCTGTTGCGCGAACTGTGGGTTGGGTTGCACGCGATCGGCGGCGTGACCGTGTTCGGCCCGCCGCCGGGTACAGCGCGGACGCCCACCGTGTCGTTCCACGTGCAGGGGCACGAGGCGGAGCAGGTCGCGCGCTTCCTGGCACCGCGCGGCGTCTATGTGTCGCACGGCGACTTCTATGCGGCCACGGTGGCGCGCCGGCTTGGCCTCGCGCACGAAGGACTCGTGCGCGTGGGATGCTCATGCTACACCACCGCCGAGGAGATCACGCGTCTGCTCGACGGCGTGCGCGCGCTCGTGCAGGGAACGGCCTGAATGATGCCGCCCATGTTGCGTCCCCCGTGCCGTGGCGCCCGCGCCCTCGTCGCGTGGACGACGGTCGCGGTGGCAGTGCTGGCGGCTGCTTGCGGTGATCGTGCGTCGAGCGGTGAGGCGTTACCGCCGGCGGAGTTCCTGTTTGCTGCCGGTGACTCCACGTACTGGGTGCGCAGCGGCGGCGACGGGATGCGCGTGCGCAGTGCACCGATTCTGCTCACTGAAGTCGATGGCCGGCTGTTCGAGATCTTTCTTGGCGACGACGGCGCCGAGTATCCCGACGCTTCGTTTGCGAGTGCGCGCCTCTGGTCACGCGAGCTGCAGCATCGTGACAGCACGCGGCTGTTCGGCGACTCCACCGTGATGCATGAACTCTCCGTGTGGCGTCGCGCTCATCCACGCGACGCCGAGATCGATCCGGCCGATGAGGAAATGCCCGATGATCCGCGGACGGTGGTGAATGACGAGATCGAAATCATCGACGTGCACGGGCCGTACATCACCGTCGAGCATTTGCTCAACGTCGACATCGACGGTGGGCCACCTCATCGGCACGAGGGCCGCCGGATGGTCGTCGACGTGCGGAGTGGCGCGACGGCCTCGCTGGAGGTGCTCGTGGGCGCCGACGAGGCGCGACGCGTCACGGCCGCCGCGCAGGTATCGCTGACGCAGCTGATCGACTCGATCCGCACCGCCGGTGCCGCTGGTGATGAACGCGCGTCGGTGGCCACCGAATCCCTCGACAGCTTTCGATTCGATTCGACCAGCTTCGGAATCACCGACAGTGGTCGTGATCCCGCCGTCGCGTTCATGGTGCCGGGACATGGCACCGACGGGGAAGCGCTCGCGCTTTATCTTCCGCCGATCACGGTGAAGGCACCGGTGTGGTGGAAGTCGGTGCGCGCCACGCTGCCGGAGTGGGCCAAGGACTCGGCGCGGGTCAGGTGGGATCGCGCCAAGTACGCAGTCGCCGCGCGCCCGTCGGCCGACGGCGACGCACTGGCCCTCGTGCTGATCGGCGGTGCCGCGAGTACGGCGCACGAATGGCCGATCGCCACCGTTGCTGCACCCGCGTACCAGCTTATTCCGCTCGACACGCCGCCGATCGACAGCGCCGCGCGCGCCGCCCTGTCACGCGCCTTCGATATCTCGACGTCACTCGACGGACTCGTTCAGCGCGCGAGCTGGCCGTATCGCACGCTGACGCCGCTGCGCGCCACTTCCTTCTCACGCACCAAATGACCGATTTGTCCCCTGTCCGCCTCTCCCGTCCGGTGTCCGCCTCGCAGCACGTCACGAGCGAGCTGATCATGCCGCACGATGCGAACATCCTCGGCCATGCATTCGGTGGCGCCATCATGGCGATGGTCGACAAGGCGGCGGCGGTGTCGGCGTTCCGACATGCGCGCACGGCCTGCGTCACCGCGTCGATCGATCGAGTGGACTTTCGCGAGCCGATTCACGTGGGGGATCTCGTCACCTGTCAGGCGTCGGTGAATTTTGTCGGCACCACGTCGATGGAAATCGGTGTGCGCGTGGAGGCCGAAGATCTCATCACCGGCGCGCGCCGGCATACGAACACGTGCTACCTCACGTTCGTGGCGATCGACCGCAATGGCCGGCCGGTGCCGATCGCCCTGGTGCAGCCGGATACCGACGAACAGGTCCGCCGCTACGAGGCCGCGCAGGCCCGTCGGCGCCGAAGGCTCGAGGAACGGCAGGACGAGGCGCGCGCGGTACGTTAGCGTGAGCCGCATACCGCTCGACGCGCCCAGCGACACGTACGCTGCCCTTCGCCTTCCGAATTTCCGCCGGTATCTGTTGGCGTTGTTCACGCTGACGCTCGGCATCCAGATTCAGGGCACGGTCGTCGGCTGGCAGATTTACGATCTCACCCATGATCCGCTCGCCCTCGGGATCGTGGGGCTGGCCGAAGCATTGCCGGCGATCAGCATGTCGTTGTTCGCCGGACATGTGGCCGATAGTCACGATCGCCGCCGCATCGCCCTGATGGCGTTGGCGGTGCTGGTGCTCTGTTCCCTTGGGCTCTGGTGGCTGGCGCACCCGGCGCCGATCGGTGATGTCGCGCTCACGGCGCCCATGCGGGTGCGCGCGATCTACGCCGTGATCGTGCTCAGTGGCCTGGCCCGCGCCTTCCTGCAGCCTGCCCGTCAGGCGCTCAGCGCTGAGCTGGTGCCGCGCACGTTGTACAGCAATGCGATCACGTGGCGCACCGGCAGTTGGCAGCTGGCGGCCGTTCTGGGGCCCGCGCTCGGTGGCGGCCTGTACGCGATCGGCGGTACGACCTTGGGCTACGCCGTCGATGCCGTGCTGATGACGTTCGCCGTCGGCGCGCTGTTCTCGGTGCGCCATCGGTCGCCGGTGCGTGAAGTGACCGACGAGCCGATGTTGACCTCCATCACCGGCGGCCTCCGCTTCGTGCTCGGTGAACCGCTGCTGCTCTCGGCGCTCACGCTCGACCTTTTCTCGGTGTTGTTCGGCGGTGCGATCGCACTGCTGCCGGTGTTCGCCGCCGAGATTCTTCACACGGGACCGTCCGGGCTCGGCCTGCTGCGCGCGGCACCGGCGGTCGGCGCCGTGATCACGAGTATCGCGCTCACACGCTGGCCTCCCTTCGCACACACGGGTCGCAACCTGCTGATCTCCGTCACGGGATTCGGGGTGTGCACGATCCTGTTCGGACTCAGTCGCAATCTCTGGCTGTCCCTCGCCGCGCTGGCGCTGGGCGGCGCGTTCGACATGATCAGCGTGGTGATTCGCAGTCTCATGTTGCAGATCCGCACGCCGGAAGCGCTGCTTGGACGCGTGTCGTCGGTGAATCAGATCTTCATCGGCTCATCGAACGAAATCGGTTCGTTCGAATCGGGACTCACCGCCCGCTGGTGGGGCGCCGTCACGGCCGTCGTGGTAGGCGGTGTGGCGACGTTGGTCGTCGTGGCGACCGTCGCGTGGCGCGTACCGAGCCTGCGGCGGCTCAAGCAGTTGGTGAGGTAACACCGACGCTTCCTGAACAGATCACGCGGAGTCGCAGAGAGCGCAGAGCACGCGGAGAAGGAATCATGTCGATTGTTCTCTGCGGCCTCTGCGTTCTCCTCATCTCTGCGTGATCAGTTCACGAGGCTTCGGCACCTTCGGCCTCGGTCACCGCCGCCAACTCCTCGGTCAGCGACAGCTCGATCTCCGTGCCGTCGCGCGCGATGCTCGAGCGCGGAAAAACCGAGCGCGCCTCTCGCTCGAGTTCGTGCGCGTCGCGTGAGTAGCGGGCCGAGATGTGTGTGAGCACCAAGCGTCGTGCACCGGCCTTGCGCGCGACCTCGGCGGCCTCGCGCGCCGTACTGTGTCCCGTCTCCAGTGCGCGCGCCGCTTCATCGTCGGCGAAGGTCGCCTCATGAATCAGCAGGTCCGCATCCTGCGCGGCGGCGATCGTGTTCTCGCAGGGACGGGTGTCGCCGGTGATCACGATGCGGCGGCCGCGGCGTCGCTCGCCCACGAGCACCGACGGCTCGATCACGCGCCCGTCGTCGAGCGTGATGGACTGGCCCTTGTGAATGCGTCCCCAGAGAGGGCCCTCGGGAATACCCATTTCACGCGCGAGATCCGGGTTGAAGCGACCGAGGCGTTCCTCCTCGACCAGCGCATAGCCCAGCGACTGGGACGGACCGTGGGATACGGCGAAGGTGTCGACGTGGTAGTCCGGACGTTTGACCGGCTCACCGGGCTCGAGCTCCGAGATCTCAATCGGGAACGTGGTGCGCTCGCCACCTAAGCTGATGCATTGGCGCAACGTTTTGCCCGCGCCACGCGGTCCCCACAATCTCAGTGGTTCGGTTCTCCCTTGGAGGGCCATCGTACGGATCAGTCCGGTCAGTCCCAGGATGTGATCCGAGTGCACGTGGGTGAAGAACAGGTCGTCGAATGCAAACGAGATCCCGTAGCGCATCATCTGGCGCTGCGTTCCCTCCCCACAATCGAACAACAAAGTCTCTCCTTCCCGAATGACGGCGAGGGAGCTGACCCCCCGTTCCACGGTGGGACGGGAGGCGGCGGTTCCGAGGAAGCGGACAAGCAGCGGCATCGCGGCAATATAGGCGGAAATCGCCGGTCGCCAGTTCCGTAACGGTCGTCAAAACGGATGAACGCGGCCCCATGCTTGCGTTACATGGGTTTGCTGGCCCGAACCGCGTAAGGCGGCCTGAGGTTTGCAGAAGAGTTCGTGAAGTATCGCCGCGGTATGCTGGTTCTGTGACGGATGCCCTTCGCCTCGTCCCGGCCCGCCGCACTAATTCAGTACTTCCGGAGCCGGGGGGCGTATGACCGGAAAAAGCCGACGCGGATTCGCGTCTATGGATCCCGCGCGTCAGCGCGAGATCGCCAGTAAAGGTGGGCGGGCAGCCCACGAAAAGGGGACGGCGCACGAATGGTCGTCCGACGAAGCGCGGAATGCGGGGCGTAAAGGCGGTGTCACCGTCAGTCGCGATCGGGCTCACATGGCCGCTATCGGCCGTGAGGGTGGAGAATCGCGCAGTGCGGCGGCCCGTGAAGCTCGGATGGGTGGTCGGAACGCGGAGCGGGAAGTCCCGATGCAGGTCGCCCGCGATGGCGATCGGTCGCGACCGGCTGCGCCGATGGCTGATCGTGCACCGGTACTGCCTCGCAGCGACGAGTCGTCGGCGCGCTGATCCTCGCGCGTTGACGTCGCACGGGCGGATCGCTCGTTTGCCGCCAGTGTGACAGTTGTGAGAAAGCCTCCCGGATATTTCCGGGAGGCTTTCTCGTGGGCAACGGGCAGAGTTGACGGGAGTTCAAGCGCGTTCAACGCGTTCACGGGCGTTCACGGGCGTTCACGCCGAATACAGATCCAGCTGCGCCTGCAGCTTCGAGGGATCGATGTTCCGCCCGCTCACCAGTAGCACGATCGGCCCCTCCGTCACCGCGACCTTGCCGTGACGCAGCGCCGCCACAGTCACCGCGCCGGCGCCTTCCACCGCCATGCCCGTCGTTCGGTGCAGCCAGGCGATCGTCTCGCCCAGCTGCGCCTCGGTCACGAGCGCCATCTCGTCGGCACAATACTGCCCGATGTGCAGCGCCTCGGCGTCGATCTGACCGGCCAGTCCATCGGCCAGCGTGGGCGTGACCACGGTGTCGACCACGTGACCGGCGGCGAGACTCTGCGCCATGGCCGATGTCTCCACGCTCTGCGCCCCGACGATGCGCACCGATGGCGCGAGTTCGCGCAGCACGGCACCCATGCCGCCCAACAGACCGCCGCCGCCGGTGCAGATCACGACCGCGCGCATATCGGGCACTTGCTCCAGCAGTTCCAGGGCGACCGTGCCCTGGCCGGCCAGCAAATCAAGGCCGAGGCAAGGATTGATGAATCGGATGCCCTCGCGGGCCGCATGCGCCTTCGCGACGATCATCGCCGCGTCGTAGTCGGCTGCTTCGTCGTTCACGATGGTGCCGAGGGCGCGAATGCCGTCTTTCTTCACCTGCGGCGCGTTGATCGGCACGTAGAGCGTCGCGCGCGTATCGAACGCCTTTGCGGCGTAGGCCACGCCCAGTCCGTGGTTGCCGGCACTCGACGCGACCACACCCTTGGCCCGCTCGTCGTCCGACAGCCCGGCCAACACGTTGTAGGCACCACGCACCTTGAAGGAACCGGTGGGGTTCTCGAGTTCCAACTTGAAGAGCACCTCGACTCCGAACGCGTCGGACAGCGCGTCGGAGCGAATCACGCGGCTGGGTGCAAGCACGGGGCGCAAGCGCTCGGCGGCAGTGTGCACCGCGGCGATGGCAGGGATGATGCTCGGATCTGGCGCAGGACGTGTCGTCATATCACCAGAATAGCACCCATCCACGCCCTAAAGCAGCACCCCGTTTTCCGGAGGCTGGGGCGGAGCGCCGCGCGATCCGACGCGTCGGATGTAGCCTGCCACATCGAATTTGAGCTTGGCCCGTGATGTCACCATGGGCCGGATGCCACCCCAGATCGGCTTGTTGCCCCACGGCCGATCCCAGAGTCCCAGGCACCACATGATGCCGCCCACGCTGTTCGGGTCTCGGCCATCGAGCGCGTATTTGTCATTCAACAGATACAGCCACGAGCGCGCCTGCTCGTAATCCTCGGTCCAGAGCAGCACCGTTTTGCCCCAGAGCATGCGCGGGTAGTTGTGGATGATGCCCTGCTGCACGAGCTCCTGCTGCGCGGCGTTCCACAACGTGTCGTGCGTCTGCGCCGACTCCAGCGTCTCGAGGTCGTACAGCATGGGCCGCGCGTCACCTACATGCTCGGCCATCGTCTTCTGAATCCACGCGGGCAGGGCCTCGAGTCGATCGAAGTTTCGCGTGCGAATGCACCAGTTGAACGCCAGTTCGCGCCACGTCGTGACCTGCTGTACCAACGCGTCGAGACTTTCGGCGCTCGTTCCACTCGCTCGCGCTTCGCGCACCACGCGCGCCGACGCGATCTGTCCGAAGTGCAGATACGGTGACAGGCGAGACGTGCCGTCGCTCACCCCGGCTTCGTTGCGGCGGTCGGCGTATGGTGCGAGTTCACGCGACACGAACGTGGCCAGTCGATCGACCGCGGCCACACTTCCGCCCGGCAAGGCCACGGCGGGAACCGTGTGATCGATGTCGCACGCGCCCACCGCGACCGCGATGTCGTCATCGGTCATGGCGGCGATGGGCAGCAGCGACAATCCACGCTCACTCACGGTCCCGCGGAGCGACGTGCGAAGTGCGTCGCTCACCGGCACTCGAGGCAAGGCGTCGGCCACCGGCTCGATGCTATGATCCAACAGCTTGGCGATTTTCGGACGAATGGTGCGCGCCGCATACTCCGGCTTCTCGAAGGCGCCACTGGGCACCGTGCACACACTGTCGATCGCGAGCACGCGACAGTTCACTCGGTCGGCAAAGCGCTCCACGCGCTCGCGAATGCCGGCTGTGGGAAAGAGATCGGTGATCACCACATAGGCGCGTGCGGCAAGTCGATCGACCACGCGCCGGTCATCGTTGCGAGATGGACGCAGCACGAACTGGTAATACAAGCCACGGGCGTCGGCATCGCGCGCCGTATCGCGCGCGCCCTGCAGAATGAAGGTGTGATGCCGGTCGGCCGCGTACGGATAGCTCGGATCGAGCCCTTGATGAATCACCAGCGGGCGATTTACGCGATCGGCTGTGCGGATGGCCGCGCGTAGCCCCCAGTTCTCGTCGAGGCGGTGCGATGACTGCATCCAGTACAGCACGTACTCGCCATCCGGGTTGTACGTCTTCCCGTTCACGTCGACCGTGCGCGCCACAAGCTGGTCGCGGACATAGTCGGCAGCGAGAGCGTGCGGGGTAGAGGCAGAGCGGATCACTGGTGTCGTCATAGAAAGTCCGGAACGCGCGGCGACGACGGAAAGTGCCTTCGGAACGAACCCAAACCGACGCGTCGCCGCTTGACACCCGTGCTTCGGCCACTACCTTCCGCTTGTTACCGATCGGCCCCGCGCCAACAGGAGCGGGGCCATTTTTGTCCGAGTAACCACCGTGCGTCGTACGGTCCTGGGGCTGTAGCTCAGCTGGGAGAGCGCTGCATTCGCATTGCAGAGGTCAGGGGTTCGAGCCCCCTCAGCTCCACTTGGTGTAGGAAATCGAGACCGTTCCGTGACGGTTTCGGCGCTGGTGTGACGCGGGAACCTTCTGCATCGTCCAGTGTATAGACAGTGAAGCCCGCCGCCGTTCGGTAGGACGGAGAGTTCCAATGACGGTGTGCGTGGCAGTTTTCGAACCCCTGGGGCCTGCAAAGGCTGCCAGGGGTTCTTTGCTTTCATAAATGCGAAGTAAGGGGTACGGAGTCGGGGGTATGGCGTACCCCGTACCCCCGACTCCGTACCCCTTACTTCGCTGTCATCGCAGCGATATCCGCGCGAAACGCCGCCATGCTCTCAGAAAGAAACCGGCTTTCTTCCTCCTCGACTTTCCCCGCGTAGTCGCTCATCGCGGTGAATCCGAGATTGCCGAGGAAACGCATGATGGCGCTCTCGCGCACCGTGACGTCGAACTGGCGCGTGAGCAGCGTCTGACCCTCGGGGCCCGTGCGGAGGCCGAGGGTGAAGAGCACGCCTTTCCCCTCGAAGGGACGACGGAGTGGCGAGCGGAGCAGGCGCTCGGCGATCAGCGGGAGGTGCCACTCGGGGTCTTTCGTGAAACGCATGGCCCAGCCCCGTTCGCGCGCGCCCCGCATGTGCACGAACTCGCCCTGCATCTTCGTGACGCCCACGGTGAAGAACGAGATCTTGGCCAGCGCGTCCACGTGGATCTGCAAGGTGTCGGGCATGCGCCGCGCCGCGCCGAGGATGGGCTGCAGCTGGCCGTCGTGCGACCGGAAGCGCAGCGTGAGCAGCCGGTCCCGCGCTTCGGCGTCAAACCAGTCCGACCCGCTGCGGTCGGTGAGACGGTACCGATAGCGGGCCGGCTCCACGTACTTGGAAATGTACTTCGCGAAGGCGGGGAATCCGCGTTTGAGACGGTCTCCACTGACGGTGATCTGCAGCGTGACCAACGTCGAGCCATCGGCCTGTGGCACGGTGGCGATTGAGTCGATCGTGAGGAGTCGGCCCAAGGCGGCCGTCGTACGTGGGAGTGCCGCGCGGTAGTCGGCCCGCACCGCGGCGGCCGGCCGCTCGGACGACAGGAACAGCGCGCGAAAAATGTCGTCGGCCCGGCCGGGCGGCATGAGGCCGACGGCCTGGTCCACGCGCGTGCGCCACGCCCAGTCACTTTCGCCGAGCTGTTCGAGCTCGATCAGGTGCCGCGAGTCGCCAATCTTGACCGGCATCGGCACACCAGGTCGTGCCGTGAACACGTACTGGGCACCGTTCAGGCCGGCCTGAATCTCGAGATCGCGGTCGGCCCCGGCGCGGGTGGTCCGCAGGCCCGTCCAGAGGGCCGTGTCGTTTCCCAGCTTCGACGGAGCAAACGCATAGCGCGCAATGCGCATGCGCGCGGCCGAGAACTTGGGATTCCGCGCCACGTTCGTGAAGCGCGCTTCGATTGCCGCGGCGAGGGCGTCGGCATTCGCCTTGGCGGAAGCCACGTCGGATCCGTAGGCCAGCGCGGCAGCCCGGCAGCCGCCCAACATCAGCGCAGCGGCCGCGGCGCTTACCAAGACCGTCGCAAGGCGTTGAGCTGTCGATCGCGGAAGTAGTCGCATGGGATTCCAGTACACCTGTAGAACAGTCAGGTGACATGCTCCGCTCGGCAAGCGCTCGCTGCCGATTACTTTTCGTGATTCGCGTCGCCCATTGAACGCTGCACTTCTCGGTATCCGCCGTGTCTGACTCCACTCCCGAAGCCGGTTCTGAATCCACGCCCGCCCCACGTCGCGATTTCATCCGCGAAATGGTGGCTGACGATGTCGCCCACGGCCACTTCGGCCGTGGCCCTGCCACGCGTTTCCCGCCCGAGCCGAACGGCTTCCTGCATATGGGACACGCCAAGTCGATCTGTCTGAACTTTGGTGTCGCCAAGGAATTCGGCGGCACCTGCAATCTGCGTTTCGACGACACGAATCCGGCCACGGAAGATGTGCGGTTCGTGGAAGCGATTCAGCGCGATGTGCAGTGGCTGGGCTTCCAGTGGGACAACCTGTACTACGCGTCGGACTACTTCGAGAAGCTGTACGACATCGCCGAGTCGCTGGTGCTGAAGGGCAAGGCGTACGTTGACTCGCAGAACGAAGAGGAGATCCGCGCGGGTCGCGGCACGGTCACGTCGGCCGGCACGCCGGGTCCGTATCGGGATCGCTCGGTCGAGGAGAATCTCGACCTGCTGCGCCGCATGCGCGCCGGTGAGTTCGCCGATGGCACGCACGTGTTGCGCGCCAAAATCGATCTCGCGCACGTGAATATGATCATGCGTGATCCGCTGCTGCTGCGCATTCGGCATGCGCATCATTACCGTCGCGGCAACGACTGGTGCATCTACCCGCTGTATGACTTCGCGCACGGACTGAGCGACGCCATCGAGGGCATCACGCGCTCGTTGTGTACGCTCGAGTTCAAGGACAGCCGCGAGATCTACGACTGGCTGGTGAAGGAGGCGGGTTTCGAGAGTCCGCCTACGCAGATCGAGTTCGCGCGGCTCGAGCTGGATTACACCATTCTCAGCAAGCGCAAGCTGCTGCGCTTGGTAAACGAAGGCCACGTGACGGGATGGGATGATCCGCGTATGCCGACGATCGCCGGATTGCGGCGTCGTGGTGTGCGGCCGGAAGCCATTCGCGAGTTCTGCGAAACGATTGGTGTGGCGCGCAAGGACGCGCGCGTAGAGATCGCGGCCTTCGAGCATGCCGTGCGCAACGACCTGAACATGGAAGTGCCGCGCGTGTTGTGCGTGCTCAATCCGCTCAAGGTTGTGCTCACGAACTATCCTGAGGACCAAGTCGAAGATCTCGACGCGCCGAGCTTCCCGCACGATGTGCCGAAGACGGGATCGCGCAGCATGCCGTTCTCGCGCGAACTCTACGTCGATCGCGACGACTTCATGGAAGATCCGCCGAAGAAGTTCTATCGGCTGGCGCCGGGCAAGGAAGTGCGGTTGCGCTTCGGCTATCTCATTACCTGCAACGAGGTGGTGAAGAACGACGCCGGTGAGGTCGTCGAGTTGCGGTGCACGTACGATCCCGCCACGCGCAGTGGGCAGGCGCCTGATGGCCGGAAGGTGCAGGGCACAATCCATTGGGTGAGCGCGGCGCAGGCGTTGTCGTGCGAAGTGCGCGTGTACGACCGACTGTTCTCGCAGCCCGATCCCGACGCCGTACCCGAGGGCCAGGACTTCATCTCGACGCTCAATCCGCAGTCGCTGGTGGTGATCACCGATGCCAAGATCGAGCCCAGCGTGGCCAACGATCCCGTCGGGTCCCGGTATCAGTTCGAGCGCACGGGCTACTTCATGAGCGAAGTGGAGAGCAGCACGCCGGAGAAGTTGGTGTTCAACCGGATCGTGGGGATGCGGGATAGCTGGGCGAAGGAAGTGAAGAAGGGCTGATTGGCCGGACAAAAAAGCGGACTGTGGCGTGCTTACGGCACAGTCCGTTTTGTTCTGTCTCCCCTGCGCAACAATGGTAGAGTTCGGTTGCCATTCGCGTTAGGCAACACATCAGATAAAGCTATACATGGCAATGCGTTACATCCAGCGAATGGTCGAGTTCGTCACTGGCATCTCACTTGCCTGACCAAGAGAGCAGAAACGCAGGCATCTCCTCTCTTCGGTCCCGTTCAAATGCGCGCTCTCCTCGCCATCGCTGTTGCCGCCACGCTCGTCTCGTCGCCCGCTCAGGCGCAGTTCTCGACCTACACCGATCGGGCGTCGTACGAAGCGCAACTCGGCACGATGGTCATCGACGACTATTCGAACCCAAACTATGTGTTCTCCCAGTCGAATGCGGCGATGAGCGCCGTTCTCGGTGAGACAGACTACACGTCGACGGGCTTCAACAACTGGAACCTGGTCACCAGCGGCTTCTACTGCGCTGGCTGCAACGGTTCGTACCGCATGGATTTCCGGAGCACTACCGTATCGACCGGTGGGTTCGGCGTATACGGCGTCGGTTTCGACTTCTTCAACGACGCATCGCTTCCGTACTCCGCGTTCATCACTTTCGGCGACGGGACGACCACGAACATCCAACTCCCGGCAAGCTCGTACAACGATCGTGGCTTCTTCGCGGTGACGTCCGACAGGTTGGTCGCCACTATGGACATCGGACTCGCGAACGGCGAGACGACGTATAGCGGCAGCTTTGGTCAGGACAACTTGACGATCGGCAACGCGACGGTGGTGCCGGAGCCGAGCACGGTGGTGTTGCTCGCGGCTGGACTCGCCGGGTTGGGCTTCGCTGGGCGCGCACGACGCCAGCGCGCGTGAATAGCGCTACCGCGCACGGGGCCCGGGGCTACGTCGCGCAGTCGTCTCACGGTTTCGGAGCGCGACGACAGGGTGACGTGAATTGATCATGCACGCGTAACGGGGGTGACGGAGTTCCGTCGCCCCTGTTGCACGTTGCGGCATGAGCATGTCGCCGCCGAGTTGCGGAAAACGCCGAGGGCCGAGCAAACTATGGGTATGCCAATCGCGCACGAGCGTCGCTGGTCGGTTGCGGACGTCTGGGCGTTGCCGGACGATCCTCACCATCGCTACGAGACCGTGGATGGGGAGTTGCTGGTGAGCCCCATGCCCAGGTTCGCGCACCAGCGCGCGGTCGCCGAGCTCGGGCTCATGATCGGCGCCTATGTGAAGCGTCAAGGCATCGGCGAGATGATGTTCTCGCCGTACGATGTCGTGCTCGACCCCTACACGTTGATGCAGCCGGACGTGCTGGCCATTGCTCCGGTCGGCCTCGATGTAGTGCGAGGGAACGTGGCACCGCCGCCGCCCTATCTCGCGGTCGAGGTCTTGTCGCCGAGCACGGCGCGGGCCGATCGCCTGTGCAAGCGGCCGAGGTATCAGCGCGCGGCGATCGAGTGTTGGCTGATCGACTTGGACTCGCAGCTCATCGAACGGTGGACACCCGACGTCGACCGACCCGAGATCTGCGCCGAGCGCCTGATGTGGCAGCCAGCCGGAGCCAGAGACGCGTTCGAGCTGGACGTCGCCGTGCTGATGCTCGCGATACTGGGGTCGGACGACACGGGTGCCGCGGGCACTACCGTCCAGCCGTGAGTCTTCTATATTTGGGGTTCCAAAGGGTTTCGGCCCGTTGGATGCCAGGTGCCCCTTAGCTCAATTGGCAGAGCGTCTGACTCTGACTCAGAAGGTTCTAGGTTCGATTCCTAGAGGGGCAATAGTAGAAGTTGTTGTGAAGTAAGCGCTTAGCCTCGGTCTACGACCGGGGCTTTGTGCTGTGTTGGACTCCCGGAAGAAAGCCGGAAGATCCGAGTGGCCGTTGACACGGACACGACCCTCAGTCGGAGAGTGCCAATGAATTGGGAGAGCGCGATTATCGCAGCGTCGGCGACGCGTCCGACGCCTTTGCTCGCTGAGACATTCCAACACCGCTACGACACGGCGTCGGAGCCCATTCGAGTCACCGCTTCAGATGACCGTACTTGGGTAGTAAAGGGTGCGGCGGGCGAAAGGCAGATAGTCAACGAGCAAATTGTTGGGCGCCTCGGTTTAGCACTTGGTGCCCCGGTGCCCCAGATCGGCTACGTCCACGTTAGCGAAGAGTTTCTCTCTGCCGAGGCATCTCTGCTCAAGCCTCCCTCTGGCCTACAGCCCTTCATGCCAGGCGACTGGCATGGCTCGGTTTGGGTAGATGGCGTAATCGAGGCGCGCAGGATGTTGTGGGAGCACGCCATTGATCCGGCAAATGCCAATCGTTTCGCTCGTTTGGCGTTCTTGTACGGCTGGTGCTGCTGTGAACAGGATCACCAGTTTCTGTATTTAAAAACGCCTCCTCACCTAGTGTTCTCGCATGACCACGGACACTTTTTCTGCAACGCCCCCGATTGGAACGTGCAGTGCCTCGAAGAGGCGCCTATCGCCATACTTGACAACAAGATAGTTTCTAATTGTGACCTAGGTCGTCCTGAGTTGACCGAAGCGCTGGATGCATTTCGCGCCCTCGATGTCGACGAGGTCATCGCAGGTGCAGTCGCCGCTCCGCTAGAAAACTGGGGTGTATCCTTGGAAGAACGAGTGGCGATGGCCGAGTACCTCTTCGAAAGGCACGCAAGATTGTGTTCCCTCGATCTCGGCAATTCCTGAGGCCCCATGGCACGATATAGCGTGATTCAGTATCTGCCAGATCCTTTGGCGGAAGAAAAAGTGAACATCGGGGTCGTCGCGTTTGACGAGTCTGGTGCTTTCGTGCGGTTCTCGACTGATTGGGCACGGCTGCGCCGATTCGGGCGTGAGGATATTCAGTTTCTCAAATTGTTCGCTGCGGACTTTCAACGGCGTTCCAAGTCGCTCTCTCCACTCAGTGGGAATGATAGTGCCGACATCGAGGTGGAAGAGTTCTTGGCGATGGCCGGCAGTTGGAGCAACAGCATTCAATTTTCGGTGCCTCGGGGCTCGTTAAAGCCAGCGGCACGGCTGTTAGAAGAGGTAGCGCAACGTTTTCTTGCTAAGAGAGCTGAGCCTCGGTCCGAGCTTGTCCGCGACAGAGAGGAAGCCAGGAGCTTCGTTCGTCGCGAGGTAAGAAAGGCGTTGACTGGGCGTTTGGTTCCTGAGATCGCTGACCATTTGATTCGCGAACGAGTCGCAATCGAGGGAAAGTACAGCTCTCACAGTTTTGACCTAGTTGTAGCGAACGGACACCCGTACTTCGCCGCTCAAGCGCTCTCTTTTGAGGTTCCCCGTTACTCAGACCTAAAGAAGTCTGTAGAAGCCGTCGCGTGGAACTTGGATGACGTTCATGACTTGCTGCCGAATCTTCCACTTGCTGTAATCGCTCTAACACCGCGAAACGAAGTGCAGCACTACGGGCGCAACCTTGACTTGATGAAGTCGGCGCAGCGTATGTATGAGAATATCGGGGCCACTTTTGTGGAAGAGTCTGCAGTGCAGGAGTGGGCAACGAGTACGGCAGAGAGAACACTGAATTTCCAGCAACTCTCGCTCGCAGATCCGAAGTCGTGGTAGTGATCGAGAGGACCTCCGTCAGGAGGTCCTCTCGCTTTCAGAGTCCCTCCGTCGCTTGTAGTCTATTGGTCTATCGACAACAGCTGGCGGAGTGTCGCCGCCATGAGGTCAAGGTAGTAGTCGGCAGTAGCCAATGACTCCGTTGGGCCCTCCGGCAGGCCATGACGCGCACCGACATCACCGCTTGTCCGGCCATGGATATACTTGGCAACGGCAGCAACCTCCGCTGATAATCGGCCTTGCCTTACAAGGGCTGACAACGCGCCGCCCGCCGTATCTGCATCATTCCCTATGAGGAGGCGTGCGAGAGCCTCTACAGCATGCGCGGCGTTTGCTATTGCCCCGCCAGAATCCGGGCGGGTCTTTCCTCGAAGCGCCGTCGCTTTATCCCAATACGCCAGGACGCCGCGGTATCTCGGTGCAGTCAGCATCGTGCGTATCTCATACGCGGTGAGCAGCCCGTGGGTGGCCCGAAATCCACCGAGCGCCTCCAGTTCAAGCCGGCTATGCGCAGGAGTTTCACGGACTTCCCAGCTGTGATCGCGGAGATCCATTACCGATCGTCGAAGCTGCTCGAACGGGCGATTTACGAAAAACGCTAGGAGCAAGTCGACCACGGCCGAGATTCCAAATGGCGTCGTGAGCCTAACGATATCCGAAACGAGTACGTCAGGTCGCGCAATCGAGACAGTCCTTTGCCGAAGCATTTGGATCAGGAAGTGCGTATCCATCGGCATGGAATCCTCGTTCCCTGGACGCCACGATTCTCCTTTTCTCACGGCCTCGTCGAACTGCGACCACAAGTACCATGTCGCGAGGGACAGGAACGGGGAAGAAATCCCAGGCACCTTGAACGTATTCGCAATCGCGGCCGCGTCGAATCCCCGAGAAGTGTAGACGGCAAGGCCGCAAGGCGCTGAGTCGGGCGTAAGGCGCAAGACAAAATGTGATGTCGCGTTCGAGGGGTCGTGGATCGCCCGAATGACCTGTATACCTTTCTTGCCATCGGATGAGGTGATCACTCTCGGGATGAATTCCGGCGCAGTCATGCAACAACGTCCGTGTAGTTGGCAGAGGTTGACTATCGTCGCTTAGAAGGATGAGATCAATGAGCACTGGAGCATGTGTGCAAAGCAACGTAAAATCTACAGGTCTCTGTTTGTGCGATCGGTGGATCTCAGCTTAGGTAGTGTATGGCCTCCCTCTGTCGCCTATTCGGCGCCGTCATGCTACTCGCTGCGACGGCAGCGTTCGGTACCAACCAGTCAGCGATGGCCGCTGCGAAAGCGACCGTCTCGTGGATATCGTTCACTGCAGAGCGCGTGGCGGACGTTATCGCGAAAGCCCGGCAGCGCAAGCAGGCTTACGCGCAAGGGCCGCTCGTACAACCATTGAGCGAAGCAGTGCTCGCACAATTGTGGCTTCCACGCGCGGGCAAGTAGTCAGCGGCGACGCGAATCCAATGCTGATCGCCCGCGCGTAGGCTTTGCTGTGCTCGCTTCCGTCCACTCCCCACGTCAGACTTTCTTGTAAATGTCGCGGACCACGCGCGTTCTGCGGTTCTTCTTTTCGAGCCCAAGCGGTTTTGGAGCGGAAAGAGCCGTTGCCAAGAAGATCTTCTCGCGGTTGAACGCGGTTATCGATCCTCTCGAAGCCATGCGCTGCGAACTCGTTGACTTTCGCAGCGCGGTGTTTCCCGCGCACGGTGCTGATGCTCAATCGGTGATCAATGCCCAGCTCTCCGGGGGGTACGAGGTCTATCTCGGGCTAATGGGCGCAAAACTCGGGACTCGGACCTCGCGGGCGGCGTCGGGGACCGTTGAAGAGTACGAAGTCGCCCTCGCGTGGAAACAGCGCGAGCCGCTATCCCTCGAAATCATGTGGTACTTTAGGCGTCCGGGCGAGGCTCTCGCTTCAACGCGGGACTACGCCGAAGTGCGCGCGTTTCGAGATCGTGTCTCGACTGACGGGTGCCTCTATAGCGAATTCGGGGACGCAAAAGAGTTCGGGGCGCAGCTTTGGGTACACCTTCCACTGCTAGTTAAGGCGTGGCGCGATCAAAGCGGTAGCTCAGCGCAACGATCCTCCGATGAAGTGAGCTCGGAAGAAGAGAGTCGCAGGCGCTTTGAGGAGACACTAAACCGCGAGGCCGATAACTGTCGACAGGCGTTTGATCGATTTGCGTCGCTGTTGAATGAGAGAAGCGAGCTACTGGGCGATTACTCGTCAGCGTTACAGGAGGCCGCTACCGCGATCAATGAGCTCGCGAGGACGCAGCCCGGCGATTTCTTTGCCCTCAAGAGCATCGTGCGCGCCACTGCTGCAAAGATCGACCGGTCAGCCTATAGTATGGAGCTGCTCGACACCGAGATCGGGAAGCAGGGCGAACTTGCATTTCAGTCGTTCGGTCAGTTCTTAGGCGCACTTGTGCTGTTTAGCAAGGAGATCAATCGGGATCCCATATGGCAACTTTCGCTCAGCCTATTGGATGCAGTCCTGCAAATCGCTGTCGAAGCGAGCCTCGAAGCTGAAGCGGCGTCGCGCGAGCTTGCGGGCGTCATCAATCTAGATGCCGATCCACTGAGCGAGCCTATTCAGAGGGCCGGGCGCCGGGTCGCGCGTTCAAATGCGAGAGTCACCGGCGAGATTATCGCTGTGCGGCGCGCGTCGATTCTGGCGCAACGAACGATTGCAGCGTTGTTGGCTACTCCCAAAGTATAAGGAATGGCGGTTAGTCCGTAGCGCTTCACGAAGAACGCGACGTCCGAGTGCGAACCCGGCTCGCGTCGCACTGTCTGCGCAAAGCGGCATCAGACAATCACCCGTCACTACTGAGGCGCAGAGAATGAGCCAGGATCCTTCGGAGCCTATTCGCGCCATCTTGTTGCGGGAAGCCCAAATTCGAAAGCTGCGAAGACAGCCAAGCTTCATCGCGATGCTTTGCCTCGCACGAGCGACAAATACGATTCGTTTCATCGTCGATGCGATCATGGTCGACTCTCGCGGGGACTCGGTGAGTGCCGTCCGCGCACGATACTCCGGCGGGATTCTTTTGGCCGGCGCAACGTGCGAGGCGCTTTCAACTGCGGTGCGCGTGCAGAAGAACATCGACATGTTCGCGGGCGCTGATCGTCTTGCCGACCTAGTGCGCTATCCCCTTGTGGTGCGACTTCGCCAACAGAACGGATTTTTCGGACGGGTCCGCAATCAGACGGCCTTCCATTTCAACGAGCGCGAGACCCGTGAGAGTTTGAGCCGGGAGCATCCAGATCCGTGCATTCTCGCGCTTGACGACGACGACTGCTGGGGGGCGTTCTACCCGCTGATCGACCTTGGCGTGAGCCTTCGGAATGATGCTGATCACACGCCTACACGTGCCGAGCTTACACAATTCTTGATCGACTTCCCCGCCTTGGGTTCAATCGGCATACCGAAGGAGAATGCCTCAAATCCAGAGGTGGAGCGCTATGCGATGTGCATGATGGGGTCGCTTAACGTGGCGGTCGCATTCTGCGATATTGTAAGCGAGTTGATGCGCGCAGCACTTGGCGAGTGGGGCGCGAGAGCTGGCGTGCCCGACGATGAGGGCAGTATTAGCGGACGTCGAGGGAAACTCCTGTAGGAGCCCAGCTTGCGCCCCCCTCCACGTATTTTCAGGGAGCGTCCGCTCGGCCCGCAAATCCCATCGAGCACCAGTTGGAATCGGTCGACCCAACGTCCTTCGCCGTGCACGCGATCCATGTGCGTCCCGTCTGAGTGTCTAGGAGCATAATGTTGCGCGCGAGTTCCGGCGTGCCGTTGACGATGACAAATCGTCCGTTCCGCGTCGAATCCAGTTGCGCCATCTTCTGCTGCAATTGCAGCTCGAGAACATCCGTCCGTAAGGCGGCGACCTCACGCGAGTTGCAGGCGCTCATCATCACGGTTGCAGCGACAGCGGTGCCGATCAAGGACAGTCGATTCAATGTGGTCATGGGGAGAGACGGTATCGCTCAATAGAGCCCGGCGCAACAGCGCGAGGTCGCTCCGCGTATCGATCGTGCGCAGATAGTGCCGAGCGTGCGCTGCTTGGCGGCTCGCACCCAGTATCGTCACGTGGATCGGCGAGCGTCGAGGCGGGTCCATACCGCCGCTGGGAGCCAGCGGATTATCCGGAGGGACTTGCGAAGCACGGCAGCGCAATTGATATTCTCTTATCAACGGCCTGAAAATGCGGCGGCCGATTACGCCCGCCGCGACAGCCCTCCAGCAACAAGTGCTTCCTGAGAAATCAGGGGCGTTTGCAGCTGGGGGGCTTTTTTGTTTTCCCTCTTCCCGGAGTCCGATCCATGGAGCAACTGACGCAGCACGACGAACGATCCGCCCCGTTCCTCACAGCGGTGGACGCCGCCCGCTTTCTCGGACTGTCTGTCCGTACGCTCAACAACTGGCGATGGCTGGGCGGCGGGCGCGGGCCCGAGTTCCATCGCATTGGCACGGCGATCCGCTATCGCCGAAGCGACCTCGAAGCCTGGCTGTCGAAGCGGCGCTTCCACAGCACCAGCGAAGCCGATCAGCGCGTTGCGGCGTGACCTCAAACGCAACGCGCCCCGACTCTGAATCGGGGCGCGCGTGCACTTCCTCTCGGACTCTAACTCCATCGAGGCTAGAAAAATGTACCGTCACAGTAAGCGGACGGCTACGGCCGACCGCCGCCCTTCGTACCTCACGTTGGTTGCTGCCACCGTCCCCCCACGCACGGGGCTCGACAGACAGCCGTTCCCCATGATCCGCAGTGCTGACGACAAGCGCTCCGATCGCATCGCTTTGGAGAAACTGCACGTGCAGCGTCTGCTCGTGTTGGTAATCGTGACCTTGCGGAAGCAGCACGGCACCGGAAAGGACGGCATTCGACTCTTCATCAACGTGCTTGACGCGGCATTCGGCTGGTCCGATCGGCTCGGCGCGAACTGGATGAACGCCGCGCGGCGTCGGGCGTACCTCACGGGACGCGCAGCATGACGCGTCGCAGAGACTCCCAAACGGCGCAGCTCGGGTCCCAATCGCACTTATCGCTTCTCGCCGACACGCACACGCCCCCCGTGCGTCCGAGCTTTGCCCAAATGGCGCTCGGCGACCTGCGGCACGCGCGACTCCCCGATCCGCCCGTGCGTTCGCACAATACGTTGAGGCCTAATGCGCCCACGCCGGCGAGTGTGCGCCGTCTCGTGAATCCGACACTACGGCTCGCCGCCAAAGCAACGAAGGTTCACGAAGTGCAATCGCTCTTCGTGCGTTTGCAGCGATTGCAAGCCGAGCTGGCGACCATCGCGCTGGCCGATCGTGACGCCGAGCTGTGGCGACGCAACGAGGCCGGGCGGGTTCTCGTTGAAGAGGGCGCGTCGATCTACTCGCCAACGCCGGAGCCGCGCGCACACGCGGGCGGGCACCGGTGAACCCGCCCGCGACACTCGCGCAGGCCGCGATGTCCTGGGCAGAACAAGGCGCCGCCATCTTCCCGTTGATACCGAAGGGGAAGGTGCCGCTTGCCGGGTCTCAGGGGCACTTGGCCGCGCGCGCGGACGCGGGCCCGTGGCTCGGCGGCATCCCGTACAACATCGGGTTCTTGCCGGCGAGTCTCGGCCTCGTCGCGATTGACGTCGATCGGCCCGAACACTGGGACGATGCGCAGCGTTGGGGGCTGTTGGCTGAACCCACCTTCGAAGTGGTGACGCCGAAGGGGCGACACTTCTATTTTCGCGGGCGCGCGCCGTTGAACGGCTGCCCTGTCGACTCGCTGATCGTGCGGGCCGCGCGCGGCTACACGGTGCTTCCGCCGAGCGAGACGCCTGACGGTGTCTATTGCGCACACACCGGACCGGCGGACGCGATCGCGCTGCCGCCTGCCTTCGCGTCGCGGCTCTTGGCGCAATCCGCTCCCGCGGCAGCACGAGAGCGTGTCGCACAGGTGTTCACAGGGCGCCGGATCAACGAGGGCAACCGCCATCCCGCGCTATGCACGCTCGCGGGCCATCTCGCCGCCCATCAGATCGACGAATCCGCGGCGCTTGAGCTCGTCCACGCGTGGAACGCGCAGTACTGCGACCCACCGAAGGGCGCGCCCGAAGTCACGAAGCTGGTGACAGACATCTTCGGCAAGGAACGGCAGCGCGTCGGCCAGTGTGTCCGTCGCCTGCTCGACGCCGACAACGCGGAGCCAGCTCTCGCCGTGACGTCGCACCGGCGGCGCCCCTTTGGCTGGCAGTCCGACTCAGTGACGCGCCGGCGCAGCTTTGGGGGCGGCCGATGAACATTCTGCTCCCCTCGGAGCTGATGGCCGAATCTGAGACGCTCGAGTACCACGTCGAGCACCTGCTCCCGGTGCGCTCCCTCGTCACGCTGTGGGCGCCGAGTGGCATCGGCAAGACGTTCGTGATGCTCGACCTCGCGCTCCACGTGGCCGCGGGGAAGCCGTGGCACGATCACCCCGTGCAGCAGTCGCCCGTGCTCTACGTCGTGGGGGAAGGCTTTGCCGGTATGCGCAGCCGCGTCGCGGCCTGGTGTGCGGAGCACGAGGTCGAACCGAGTTGGCTCGACCCATGGATCGGCTTTCGACGGATCCCATTCGATGTCGCGTCGGCCGATACGTGCAACGAGGTGCGTGCTGAACTGGCGTCGAAGCGGCTCGCGCCGGGCCTCGTGATCCTTGATACGCTCTCGGCCAACGCCGCACCGGGGTTCGATGAATCGAAAACGGCCGACATGAAGCTTTTGCTCGACGGCGCACGGGCGCTGCGCGATGACTTCGCCTGCAGCGTGATCCTCGTGCACCACACCGGCCACGACCAGAGCCGGGAGCGCGGCAGCTCGGACCTGCGCGCGGCCATGGACGTGTCGTTGTCGCTCAAGACGACGGGCGGGGACATGCGGCTTCTCACCATTGAGAAGGCGCGCGACTTCGCGGCGCCGGATCCGATCAAGCTCGCGCTGCGCGAGCGCCACGGCGCCCGGGTGATCGAGCGGTTGTCCTCGTTAGAAGAGGGCTTGAAGCCCGCGCAGCGGGCGGTCCTACTAGTGCTCGCCGAGGTTGGCCAAGGTGAGCCGGTGAAGGCGTCCGATTGGCAACGGTCCGCAGGGTACGCGGCCGGGCACTTCTATCGGCTCCGCGAGGAGTTGTTGAAGCTCAAGCTGATCTTGAACGTGCCGAAGAAGGGATACGCGCTCACCGAGGGTGGTGCCGCGGTGGTCGCTGAGTCGCAGGCCGCCGACCTACTCACTCACTCTCATTCCGCTCTCATTGGGCAAAATGAGAGTGGAATTCACTCACTCTCATCTCCTCCCCCTACTAGGGGAGAGTATGAGAGCGATTCGGGCGCGCTTGCCGCGTGAGGCGGTGGGTAGCTGACGGATCCGATAGGCAAGGCGATCCCACGGGGCGAATAACGCCCTTCTCTCGCAAAATCCGGAGGTACATGTGGGCGGGTACGGTTCTTCACGATGGGGCACACACCAAGCGGCAACGACGCGCGAAGAAGCCGTCCGGTTGCCCGCGCGCACGTTGCGCGAGCCGTTGACCCGGGCGATTCGCGCGGCGCGATCCACGTCTCGCGCAACGGCGCCGGTGCTGGCGATTGGTGAAATCGGCGTCGTGGTTCAGGGCGTTATCGATGCCCGCATTGTGGACGGCGTCGGGCTCGGTGCCACCCTCAGCGCGCTCGTTTCGACGCCATGGGGCACGCGGACGCGACTTGAGGCGGGCCTCAGTGCCCGTGAGCAGCCGTTGGGCGGCTTACGGTGGCAGTGGTACTGCCCGCGATGCGCGCGGCCGTGTCGGGCCCTCTACGCGCTGCCGGCCGCCGCGTGGTGGGCGTGTCGCCAGTGCCATGGAGTGAAATACGCATCACAGCGCCGTGATGCCGCGCGCCGACGTGTGTTTCGCGCCTCCCGACTGGCCCGTATTGCCGGCGCATCGACGGAACTGCTCAGGCTCGAGGCCTTCCCTACGGAACGCCCTCGTCGAATGTGGGCACGTCGCTTTGAGGCACTGGCAACGGAGCACGAATCGCTGATCGCGGAGGCCGATCGCATCCGTCTCGGGGCGCTATTGAGGGCGCTTGAGCGGCATTGACAAATCGGTCATAATGACCGATATCTGATCCATCTCTCTTTCTCTCCGAGGTGTGCATGTCCGCTGTTGAATGCTCCACGGTGACCCTCACGCAAGCCGCAGCACGGCTCCGCCGCAGCTACAACCAAGTCCTGCGCTGCGTTCTGCTGGGCGAACTGCCGGGGCACCAGGACGATCGCGGTCGTTGGCACGTCGAGGCTAGCGCGTTGCCCGCGCCGTCGACGGGTTCGCCATAGTGCGCGACGAGACGGCGATGGAGCTGGCGATCGCGCAGCACATGGCGCCCGACCTCCGCAGCGCGTGCGTGACGTGGATGCAGGGCGCGTCCGAGAAGCAGCGCACCGCCCTCTTTGCTCTTCGCCCCAACGTGGCGGCCGAAGTGTTTCGCGAGTTGCTGCGGGCGCGCGACGAGTATTTCGCCGAATGCGCCGTGATTTTGTCGGGGCTTGAGCAGTTCGCGGATTTGTATGGACGGTCTGGCGCCGCGTCGTCGACGACCGAGAAGAGCGATGGGCCCTCGTCGGGCGCGAGACCGGAGTGTCGGTCGCCGCGCCCATCGTCTTTTCGGCGCCGATCGCCGCGCGCCGTTCTCCGACCGGATCCGCCCCATGACCGCACCCGTTAGGCCCCGCGCCTCACTGACGCAGCTCGCCCCACGCCGCGCCGAGTACGAACGCGAGAAGGCACTGTATGGGAAGTACCAGCAGGAGAAGGCCGCGTATGCCGCTGGCGTCGTCTCGGCACCGATCGAGAGTCGGAGCGCCGACGATCCGGAGATCCGACGGCTCTGGGGTGAGTATCAAGCCAGCAAGCAGACCACCGCGGATGCCCCGGCCGCCACACGCACCGCCCCCGGGATCGTCGATCGCGAGCGCGCGCGCCAAGCGGGCTATTCGGATGAGGAGATCGACGCGTTTGAGCGCACGCAACCGGCGCCTCCAACCCCACGCCGCCGCCGCACGCTTGATGAGATCGCAGACGCGACGTTGGGCCCGAACGACGATCCGATCCAAGCGGCCATCAAACAGGCGAAAGCCGAGATGGCGACGGAGCAGGCCGCACAGACGCAGCAGAACACACGCCCGAGCAACCCGCGCCTCCCCACCTTTGCGAGCGAATCCACCGGCGCCCGCACGACCCCGCGCGCGGCCGGTGACGTGGGGTTCGTTGATCCGCTCGGTATGGGCGCCAATGCGCTGCAAGGTGCGGCCTTCGAATTCGCGGACGAGGGCGCTGGCGTCGTGGGCGGGTTGGCCGCGTTGGCGCGTGGCAAGCCGTACCGCCAAGGCCAGACTGATGCGCGCGCCGCGTTTACCAGCACCGCCAATCGTTACGCCGAGCAACACCCCGGCGGCGCGGCCCTGTCCAAGATCACGGGCGCGGCCGTTCCGGCGCTGTTGTCGTTCGGTGCCAGCGCGCCCGAATCGATCGGCGCCGCCTCGCTCTCGCAACTCGCTCGCACCGGTGCGAAAACGGGCGCCGCCTATGGGGCAGCGGCCGGCGTCGGGAGCGGTGACGGGCTGTCCGATCGCGTCGGGCGCGGCGTCATGGGGGCGGCCGTGGGGGGCGTTGCGGGCGCGGTGCTGCCTGCCGTTGCCGTTGGTGCGGCTCGTGCCCCCGGCCGCATTGCCGCGACGGCGGAGGACTTGGCAGCACGCGCACCGGTGCTGCAGCCGTTGGCGCGCAAACTGTCGGACTTGGCGCGGTCGTCCGACCAGATGATCAGCCGCGCGACAGGGGCGAGCGCAGCACCGGCCCTCCCGCTGCGCACGCGGCAAGCGATGGACGCCATGTCCAGCCGACTCGATGACGGCGCCTTCAGTGAGCTCCGGACGATGAACGCCACGAACATGGCCGATGATTCGCCGGAAATGCTCGCGACGATGGTGCCCGAGAACGCGCAGCGCACGTTCCGCGCTGCCGATGCGCTGTCGGACAACGGCGACACGCGTACCGCGCTGACGGAACGGCTTCGCCAACAGGGACCCAACCTGGCGAACCGCATTGACGGGCCGGAAATCACGTCCAACGTGACCCTTCCGGCGCTCAAGGCCGAGGCCCAACAGCGCGCAGAAACGTTGTTCGAAACGGCGCACGCCGCACCCGATGCCGTGGCGCCTGAGGTGCTCGACCTGTTCAATACGCCGCTTGGGAAGTCGATGTACGAGCGCGCGCGCACGAAGGCGGCCAATGATCTGCGGTGGCGATCCGACCTGCCGGCGGCGGAGACGCTGCAGCGTGCCCCCGCACAAGCGGCCGAGGCGACGTATGCGCGGATCATGCAGGGTGACGGCCCGTTGCCACCCCTGCCGAATACGCTGAGCGACGACGTGCGACAGGGCGCGGCCCTCGCGCTCGAGGAACTGCGCACGGCAGGGCAGGCGATCACCCCAGAGCTCGAGCAGCGCGTCACGGCGGCCACGTTCGCGGCGCGCGAAGCAGCGGACGCCGCACAGCCCACCATGCCGGTTAAGGTGCTGCACTGGTGGAAGATCGAATACGATGACGCGATCGAACAGGCGATCAAGCAGGGAGACAACGGGCAGGCGCGTATTCTTGGACAGCATCGCGACCGCCTGATGAGCGTCCTACGCGATGAGGAACGGGCGCCCTCGATGGCGGAAGCGCTGCGCGCCTACGAAATCCCCATGGCGAACGCGGACGCGGTGCACACGGCGCTCTCAGGAGACCCGGCGCGGTTGCTTCAGAGTGCGACGAACGCGCCGCCTCGCGCAGTGAAGGCGGAGCTAGCGCAGTTGGCGAGCGGCCGCAATCCGCAGTCGGCACAGTGGTACCGGGACGCGGGCAAGCAGGCGGTGCGCGATCACCTCGCCAAGATTCGCCCCGATCGCGACGTGACGAAGGTGCTGTTCCCGGACGGCCCGAAGGATGAACTGTTGCAAGCGCTCCTCTCACCGGAACAGGGGGCCGCGTTCGGCCGTCAGTTGGGACGCGAGCAACGCACCGGCACGGCGGCGGACAACATTCTCCGCAACTCTTCGACGGCACGGAACGCTGAGGACCTGCGCAACTTCAACACGCTCGCGAACGGCGGTGGAGCGCTTCCGTTGTCGCGGCGCGGTACGTCCATGGCGGAGGACGTTGTGCAGTCCGGCTCAATCCGGGCGCCGTTGCTCCGCCGTGCGGCCGAATGGCTCGGCAACCGCCGCGAGCTATCGTCTCGTGAGGTGGCGCGAGAAGTCGACCGCCTCGGCACGTTGTCGGGCCCCGAACTCGCGCAGTTGCTGGACCAATGGGAAGGCCGCGCCGCCACGGTTTACCGGCCGGCCGCGCTGCGGGCACGGATGGTCGGGCGCGTGGCCGGCAGTAGCAGCGGACAGCCCGAATAGCGGGGGCTACTTCTCGAGGCGGTCCACGGCGGTGGCGGGCGTGTGTACGCGGACGACCCGCCCGCCGATGGCGTCGAGGACGATTACGTCCCCCGTGGCCGCCTCGCGTTCGACGACGTGATACCGGCGCGCGCCTTGCACGAAGTCGAGATAGAACCACACGCCGAGCACGAGCAACGCCGCGCACGCGAGCAACACTTTTGATGGCCACTGCAGGCGCGGGGGGTTCATGGCGCGACGTGCCGAGGTGTACATCCACGCGCGTGCAGTAGCAACCGATTCGGCATGGTCGTGTGGTGCAGGGGAGAAATAGCGCGCGTACCGCAATGCGAATATCTAACGTCGGTTGAGCGCTGACGCGAGAACGCTTGCGAAACCGGACACGCTATCCGCTTACGCAAGCGTGCGTCAGCTCCTCTCGCGCGAAGTGCCTTGAACGCGCTTGACCAACACGCCCGCTCGTCAGATACTTTCGGCTATTGCCGCGTGAGAAGTGTGGTGCATCAGATCGCGGCGCCTCGACGTTTTCTCTGGGCTACGTCTCATGACCGAGAACGAGATCCCGAGCACAGTGACGCGCGAAGAACTCTATGCGCGCGTGTGGGCGGAGCCGATGCAGCGTGTCGCGGCATCGATTGGTATCTCCGACGTCGCGCTGAAGAAGCGCTGCACGAAATTGTTCATACCCGTTCCACCCCGCGGCTACTGGGCCAAGAAGGCCGCGGGCAAGCCTACTCGAGTGACGAAGCTTCCTCCGTGGAACGCAGCGAAACACGGTACGCTCTACACAGCGGACTTCGGCCCCGTGCGACCTGTCAGTGCTGAAATGAAATTGCACAGAAGCGCCGATTGAAATTGCACACGTAGGCGTCTCCTGCCGCGGTCCGGGTGATCGCGGCGCCTATGATCTTGATCTCTTCCCCGCAGGGAGGAGATCGGTGTACACCAGGGATACCCTCGTGCTACTCAAGCATTTTCTGGAGAGCGGTTTGTCAAAGACCGCCATCGCCGATCAGCTCGGCATCAGCCGGCGGTTGGTCTACCATCTGATCGCGACCGGGCAGCTCGACCGCGATATGGGCGAGGACGCCACGCCTCGGACGCGCGGGACGGTCGGCGTCGCGAAGCTGGCCGCCGTGACGCCCCTGATCGAGACGCGATTGAAGACGTATCCCGCATTGTCGTCGGTGCGGCTATTCGCCGAGTGTCGGGCGGCCGGCTACACCGGCGGCTATTCGCAGTTGACCGCGCTGGTGCGGCGGCTGCGCCCAGCGCCTGAGCCGGAGGCGGTGGTCCGGTTCGAGACGGCGCCGGGCGAGCAAGCGCAGTTCGATTTCGCGACGGTGAAGTTGCCCTGGGGCGTGCGCTACGCGCTGGTGATGGTGCTCGGCTACTCGCGCCTGCTCTCCGTCGAGTTTGTGCGGCGCCAGACGGCGCTGTCGGTGATGCTCGGACTCGAGCGCGCGTTCGCCGCGTTTGGTGGCGTGCCGCAGCATGTGCTCTTCGATCAGATGAAGAGTGTGATCGTCGAGGATCAGCGACCGGATGGCGGACGCCTCCTGCGGAATGCCGAGTTTCTTCGGTTCGCCGCACACTGGCAGTTTCAGATCCGCGCCTGTCGGCCGTATCGTGCGCAGACGAAGGGCAAAGTCGAGCGACCGATTCACTATCTCCGCGACAACTTTCTGTATGGCCGCACGTTCTTGGGCGATGGCGATCTCGATGATCAGTGCGCGCGGTGGGTCCGCGACGTCGCCAATGTCCGGGTGCATGGCACGCTGCGCGAGCGCCCCGTGGATCGCTGGGCGACGACGGAGCGGGCCACGCTGCAGCCCTTGGCGGCCCACCCGTATCAGTCCGTGCTGCTCCCGAGCGCGCGCCCGCCCCAGCGCATTGATGCCATCGCCCCTCGCGTGACGGTGGAGCGGCGCGGGCTCGCGACGTACGCCGCACTGACCGGCGGGCACGTATGACGGCGACGCTCCGCGACCGGCTGCGCGAGCAGTTAGCCGATCTCAAGATGCCTGGGGCGCTGGAAGCGCTTGACGAGATTCTCCGCCGCGCCGACAGCGGCCAGTTGCCGGCGGGCGAGGCGATTGGCGAAGTCCTCGGCAGTCACATCGCGCTGCGCAATCAGCGCCGCTTACAGACGGCGATGCGCTGTGCGCGACTGCCGGCGGTGAAGCGCCTCAGCGACTTCGATTTCAGTTTCCAGCCCTCCGTCCCGCGTGAACAGCTTGAGAATCTGCATACGCTCGGCTTCATCGAGCGGCGCGAAAACGTCGTCTTCCTCGGGCCCCCGGGCGTCGGCAAAACCCACCTCGCGATTAGTCTCGCCATCACCGCGGCCGAACGCGGACGCCGCGTCTACTATGCGACGCTCGCCGATCTGATCATGTGGCTGGAGGAGGCACAGCAGGCCGGCCAACTGCCACGCCGACTCCGCACGCTCGTGTCGCCCAGTCTCATGGTGATCGACGAGATCGGCTATCTGCCGATCTCGCGGACCGGCGCCCAGCTGTTCTATCAGCTCATGAGTCGGCGCTACGAACACGCGTCCACCGTGCTCACGAGCAACAAGGGCTTTGAAGCGTGGGGCGAGATCTTCGGCGACGATGTCATGGCCGGCGCGCTGATCGACCGGCTCTTGCATCACTGTCACATCGTCAACATCCGCGGCAACAGCTATCGCGTCCGACACCACCGCGAACTCGCTCCGCGTCCCACCGAGCCACCAGCACCGACCCCCACCCCCCGACGCGGCGTCCGCCGCCAAGAGGCCTGACCGCTCCCGTCGAGTTTGGCACGCTCACGCCGCGCCGACTGTGCAATTTCGATCAGCAGATGGAGTGACCCCTCTTCGTTGGACAGTCAGGGGGTCGAGATTTGACCGGATGAAAGGGTGAGCGCGTGATCGGCCTCGAAGGCATTCGGTGACCGATAGTTCAAGGCAGAGTGCTGCCGCTTGTTGTTGTAGATGCTC